>JANWXI010000179.1 GCA_025057415.1 Chitinophagales bacterium | reverse complement strand
TACTGTCAGAGAGCTAGTCAATTCATTACAGGGACTGAGACACCTTATGCATGATTTATGATTTTGGATTCGGTACTTATGTCAATAAAAGAGAGTTTGTCCGCCATCAATCACGCACTGTATTTATATTTGTTTGCTCACGCTGGTCATTGAGTCGTATTATTTCTGTAACAAAGCCACCCCCATTTCTCTTAATCTTCAGGATTTTCTATCATTGGAAACGAAATTTTCGAATGGCCACGATACTTTTTCTCGATACCGAATTTACGGGCTTGCATCAACACGCCTCGCTCATCTCGCTCGCTCTTTACGAAAACGAAGAGAGTTTTTTCTACGCTGAGTTTAACGATTACGATGAATCGCTGCTCAACCCGTGGTTAATAGAAAATGTAGTACCCAAGCTGGAGTTTCGCGCTGAAAAAAGCATTGTTACACAGCAGGGCAACCGCGTGCACATGAAGGGCTCCAAATCCGATGTCGCCAACGCCATCACCGCCTGGATAAAACAATACAAGCTCGCTGAAATATGGGCTGATGTGTTGGCTTACGACTGGGTTCTGTTTTGCGAGCTGTTTGGCGGAGCGTTCGGCATTCCCGAAAATATTTTCTACACACCGTTTGACCTCGCCACCCTGTTCAGAACAAAAGGCATGACAGAGCCGGTAAGCAAATACGGGCGCGATGTAAAGCGTTTTGAACTGGCTGGCATTCATGCCTCCCTGCAGCACCATGCGCTATGGGATGCCCGTGCCGAATACGCCTGCTATCACAAAATCATAAACCATAAATAATATGGACACCAAACAAAACCTTGTGAGCTACCATATCTTCCTGTATCCTTTCAAATGGGAGCTGCAAGGCGATACCAAGAAGTTCAGTGAAAAGACAAACCTGAACAAGCTGCGCTGTTGCTTCGAAAAGTCACACAAAAACTGGGAGCCGTATTTCTTCAATTGCGATGAGAATAACAGCTTTAGCCGCCAAAAGTACAACGAGTATCTATATTTCTATCCCTTTGTGCGCAAAGTGCTTTATCCCATCCAAAACAATAACTCATCGGCAGAGCATCCCATAACCATTCAATACCGCTACAAAACATACCGGGACAATCCCCTTTATTACCAGGTAGCCAAAAAATGCAAAACCTCCGGGCAAAACAGCAAAATCTACGACCTGCTGGTGGACGACATCCTTCTGTACCTCTACGAAACCGGGGTCGGTATAATTTCCTTTCACTTAAAAAACACTTCGCACACCCATTTTACAGACGTGCTTTCCATCAACAAGTTTGGCAGAAGGGTGAGCGTACCCTACCTGGATTATGCCAATGGCATTGACGGCACCCGGGACAGCGAACTGCCCCTCTATATCTGTCTGAAAGACCAGAAAAACAATTTAACTATATGTGAGGACTTTCAGTACTTTAAAAAAGAAGAGCAGATTGAGTTTCAAAAATATTACCTCTCGGCTGTCATTACCGGGCTCTTTCAAAAGGGTTTCTTTTGCCAACCGGGCGATAAGGGCAAAGTTATGTGGGAACCCGTTTTAGACGACCGCATGTTTGTAGTTTGCTGGGCAGGCATAGACGGCATAATCGCACATAATGACAACAGCAGGCATGATGCTGAAAGCCGGCAGGGCAATGCCGCAGCCATTCACCATGAGCATGAAACCATTCAGGTTAACCAAAATACAACCGAATCTGAGAAGTATCCTGCAGCGTGGTACAAAATGATTTTTGTGGATGATACCTCCCCGGGCTGTGCAAACGATGTGATGATGCATAACCTGATAAGGGAGCATACGTACGCGCGCTGGCAGCAGTACGGTACCCTCTACGGCATGAGTCGTTATTCCCTTGTGTGCCTGACCAACTCGCTCCCGGAATTACAGAGAGTAAACGCTGCTATGTTGCCCGTACACATGCGTACCATGTATTACAAAATGGTTTTGCTCAACCTGCTCTGCAGGGCTTCTGTCCTCAGGTTTTCTGACGAAATATCCGGCATTGCCGGCAAACTGAACAATGAAAACATTGCCGGGTATATTGAAGATTTGTACAAAGCATATATTGAATTTATAAATAAAATTTATTTTCGGGAAGTGACAGCGCAAGAGCAGGGAATAGAAATGTATCAGCTCATGCAACGCGTCATGAACATCCCCGAAAATATCAAAGACCTGGATAAAGAATTTCAGGAGTTGCACCAGTTTGTCACTATTAAAGGCGATAAAGAGCGAAACGAAAGAGTAAAAAAGTTAAACGAAATAGCCATGGCGTTCTTGCCCGCCACACTGCTTGTTGGCATCATGGGGATGAACGGACTTTTTGAATTATGTAATTACACGTTTGACCGCAACGGCAGTATATGGGTGTTTATCCTTAACTTCTTTCTTGTACTATCGCTGATATATGCATTATGTATTTT
>JANWXI010000178.1 GCA_025057415.1 Chitinophagales bacterium | reverse complement strand
GAACGCCAAACTTGTCAATGCCATCATCATAGCCATCAGCATAGCGCTCTCCGGCTTGGTGTACATTCAGTTAAAATGGATTAACCAAAGCTATAAAGTGCGCGAAGAGCGCTTTGACCAGGGGGCATACGTAGCCCTGGGACGTGTAGTTAGCGACATAGAGCGCAGCGAAGCCATCAATTTTATGAACCTCTCAGGCATGAACGATTTCGGCAAACACATGAGCCGGATGTTTGACACCGTCCAAAGTATCAAGGCATACTATCCCAATTTTACGCTCGTTGACTCGGTGGGTCAGCACGCCATGAAGTTCGGTTTTAGCGACAGCAGCGGCGCGTTCGTTTCTAAGTTCATGGGCACTATCACCTATCTGCAAGAAAAAGCCGAAAAGTTACACCGCGAGCAAAAAGCCAAAGACCTGCAAAAATCCAGCATTGAGCACGAGCGCGAGCTCATTGAGCGTCAATTCGCCAAATATAACCGCATGTTTCTGGACCTCGCCATGCAATTTATGTTAGAAGACAAATGCCTCAAGGATAAAGTAAACGACAGCATCCTAAATATCATGCTGCAAACCGAGCTGAAAAAAGAAGGCATCAACACTCCTTACCAGTACGCAGTGTTTGACAACTGGTCAGAGGGTATGCTTATGGGCAACATGAAAATCACTAAAGAGCAGGCACAAAACACCAACTTTTACTCCATACCGCTTTTTCCCAACGATTTGTATGAAAACTCCGGTTTCCTGGTGGTCAATTTTCCGCAAAAACAAAACTACATCTTTAAGAGCATGTGGCTCATGCTTTTGGCTACCGGCAGTTTTATCTTTATCATACTCGCATCCTTTGCCGCATCTTTCTACATTATTTACCGCCAAAAGAAACTTGATGAGCTAAAAACCGATTTCATTAATAATATGACTCACGAGTTTAAAACTCCCGTTGCCACCATCTCTCTGGCAAGCCAGATGCTCAAAAATGAAAAAGTGCTTCACAACCCTGAAAAAATCCTTGCCTACTCCAATATTATTGATGAGGAAAACAAGCGGCTGAGCGGCCACATCGAAAACGTACTCCAGGTAGCCCGTTTAGACCGTGGTGATTTTAAACTCAAAACCGAAGACGTAAATATCAACGAACTGGTAAATGACATCTGCGAGTCGCTCGAACTGCGCATCCAAAACGAAAACGGCAAACTCACCAAGCGCCTTGAAGCAACCAATCCTTTCGTAAAAGCCGATGTGTTTCACCTCACCAACGCCATCCATAACATGCTCGATAATGCCATCAAATACCGAAAAGAAGAACCACTGAAAATCCAGGTCACTACCACATCCAACGCAAAAGGTGTCAAAATTACCGTTGAAGACAACGGAATTGGCATTTCAAAAGAAAACCAGAAAAAGGTGTTTGAAAAATTCTATCGGGTACCAACCGGCAACATACACAATGTGAAGGGTTTCGGCCTGGGGCTGAGCTATGTGAAGGTAATTGCCGATGCACACGGCGGTGATGTAACCGTTGAAAGCGAGCTGGGCAAAGGCAGCCGATTTGAGCTCTTCTTACCCTATGCAAATGTTAATAATTGATAATATCCGGTGAAGTTTTATGTGTGGCAACATCTTTGAATTGTTAATTTAACAGTAACCAAAACTCTTGAAATCATGTCTATCAAACGCAAAATACTACTGGTTGAAGACGACACCAACCTGGGCAACCTCCTGCAGGACTCTCTCGAAATGAAAAACTTCGATGTTACCCTAAAGCGCAATGGCGAAGAAGCCCTGCAGGAATTCAAAGCCAATAAATATGACATGTGCATTCTGGACGTAATGTTGCCCAAAAAAGACGGCTTCACCCTTGCCAAAGACATCCGCCGTATCAACTCCACCGTACCCATCATTTTCCTCACCGCCAAAGCCCTCAAAGAAGATACCATCGAAGGCCTCCGCATCGGAGCCGATGACTACATCACAAAGCCCTTCAGTATGGAAGAACTAAACCTGCGCATTGACAACATATTCAAACGCTTGCCCAAAGCCGAAATAAGCAACCAAAACCAGTTTCACATCGGCAACTTTTACTTTGACAATACCCAGCGCCTGTTGAAAATAGGTGACAAAGAAACCAAACTTACCACCAAAGAATCAGAACTGCTCAAAATGCTCGCCCTCTACCAGGACCGCGTCCTGGAGCGAGAAGTAGCCCTCAACAGCGTGTGGGGCACTGACAGCTACTTTGCCGGCCGCAGTATGGACGTTTACATTGCCAAACTGCGCAAGTTGCTCAGAGACGACCCCAACGTAGAGATACTCAATATCCACGGCACGGGCTTCAAACTCATCGTAAAGAAATAATTCGGTTGAATAGCAGGGGAAGGACGCTCCGGTTGGGAAAACCGGGGCGTTTTTGTTGTTTTTTTGGGGGTGCCCCCGCTGCCAAGCGCTGCAAGGCAGCGGGGTCGGGCTTGCTACGGGGTACGCTGTCACTCCCGTGCTCC
>JANWXI010000177.1:1367-2534 GCA_025057415.1 Chitinophagales bacterium | reverse complement strand
CCATTCAGAATATTAGGTTTTTTCTTTATAAAACACATTACGGCTACTGCCGCATATCTGCTATTTTTTGCGCCATACAAGGGTTGCCGATGCGCTCGTGTGGGTGAGGGATGCGGAGGGCGCAAGCGCAGCGAAGCGGCCGCGCCCGTACCATTGAAAAAACAAACAAATTGCGGGCGCGGCGGAAGCGGCAGCGTACCCCGTAGCAAGCCCGACCCCGCTGCGGCGCGTTCGTACCTCACGCGCCGCAGCGGGGGCACCCCATAATAATTAATCAAAATAACCACGTGGATGTGAAAACTAAACCGGTTTAATACGGTGTTTTTGAATGGCATTTTTGTTCCTATTTCAATATAGTTTTGGGGAGTTGGTGTGCCCGGGTAGCTTATTAAAAGCGTTTTTCTACATTCGCTCCGCATAAAACTCAATTATGGAAGAGGTTTTTATCGTCAGTATGGCACGCACTCCTATCGGGAGTATGAGCGGGGCGCTCAGCTCGCTCAGCGCGGTACAGCTTGGTGCGCAAAGCATTAAAAAAGCTATTGAAAGAGCCGGAATTACCGGAAATGACGTAGAGGAAGTCATCATGGGGCATGTAATACAGGCCAATGCGGGGCAGGCGCCGGCGCGCCAGGCAGCGCTTGCTGCAGGCGTACACGTAAACGCCACCGTAACCACTATAAATAAAGTGTGCGCCTCAGGCATGAAAGCCATCATGTACGGGGCGCAGTCCATTCAACTGGGCGATAAGGATGTGGTGGTGTGTGGAGGTATGGAAAGTATGACCAACGCTCCGTACATGATAGCCAACGGGCGCATGGGTTATCGGTATGGCAATGCAGAACTGTTAGACGCCATTGTACGCGATGCCCTGCAGGACCCGTACTCTAAGGAAATGATGGGCAACAGCGGTGACCGTTGTGCCCGCAAGTTTAACTTTACGCGCGAGCAGCAGGACGCATACGCTTTGGAAAGTTATCGCAGAGCTGCTGAGGCATACAAAAACGGCTGGTTTAACGATGAGTTGTTTGATGTAGAAATACCCGGCAAAGGCGAAAGTACCTTCGTAAAAGAAGACGAGGAATATAAAAAACTGAAAGCCGATAAAGTAGCTACTCTGAAACCTGCTTTCAGTAAAGATGGCACCGTAACTGCCGTAAACGCTTC
>JANWXI010000177.1:0-1358 GCA_025057415.1 Chitinophagales bacterium | reverse complement strand
AAAACTGAAAGCCGATAAAGTAGCTACTCTGAAACCTGCTTTCAGTAAAGATGGCACCGTAACTGCCGTAAACGCTTCAAAAATAAACGATGGCGCTGCCGCTGTAGTGCTTATGAGCGGTAAAAAAGTAAAAGCCACCGGCGCAAAGCCCTTAGCGAAAATACTGGGTTATGCCGATGCTGAACAAGCGCCGGATGACTTCACCACCTCGCCTGCCTTAGCCATGCCCAAAGCCATAGCCAAAGCCGGTTTGAAAATTACTGATATAGATTATTTTGAAATTAACGAGGCATTCAGCAATGTAGCCATGGCCAACATGCAGCTTCTGGGAATTTCGCACGAGCGGCTGAACGTATTCGGTGGAGCCGTATCGCTTGGGCATCCGGTGGGCGCCAGCGGCGCACGCATCATCTGCACGCTCATTTCGGTGCTCAAACACAAAGGCGGACGCTACGGTTGTGCAGGCATTTGCAACGGTGGCGGAGGCGCCAGCGCCATGGTAATTGAAAAGATATAATTACTTATCCATGTTTACCAAAAATACATACTTAATACGCGAGCACGTATCTGCACTCAAACTCACAGATCGTTACGATATTATTGACCCCGAACTTGGCGAGGTGGTAGCCCATGCCCAAGAACAAATCAGCGGATGGTTGAAATTTTTGCGGCTCGTTATCAATAAAAACCTGCTTCCCACTAATATTCAGGTTAAAGACCAAAACGGCGCCTTGCTGTATTACCTCAAAAAATCTCCTTCGTTTTTGCGCGCTTCCGTTACGATGTTTACGGGTGATGGTCGCCCCATAGGTTATATGCGCAGCCGGGTGATGAGTATTGGCGGCGCCTTTGATATTTACAGCAATGACAACCGCAAAGTGGCAGAACTATCCGGCAACTGGACGGGTTGGGAGTTCAACTTTCGGGACACAAACGGAAATACCATCGGTACCATTTCAAAAAAATGGGGCGGCATTGCCAAAGAGTTACTCACTACAGCAGATACCTACGCAGTGCAGGTAGGTGAAAAAGCGGCAGGCAACGAGCAGATTACCGCCCTGCTGATACTCGGAGGTCTTGCAGTTGATGCTGTGTATAAAGAAAATTAAAATACCCGGTAACCCGCCTTCACTCTTGTGATTGTTGCTTGCAAAGCACACGTAACCCCATTCCCATTTTTGTAGATTTTACAATTAACATGTACTCAGATAACTAAACGACTACATTAAACATTTTTATTATGGGGTGCCCCCGCTGCTGCGCTCCGCAGGGCTGCGCGCAGCAGCGGGGTCGGGCTTGCTACGGGGTACGCTTTCGCTCCCGTGCTCCACTGCGTTTCGCACCGCTCCCTACGGTCG
>JANWXI010000176.1 GCA_025057415.1 Chitinophagales bacterium | reverse complement strand
GAAAAAAAACATATATATAAAAAATATAATAAGTTTTTGTTGTGCAGATGCGGGTGCGGCACGTTTTATTTGCGCCGGCGCGATGGCGTTATAGCTTGACAGCGAGGTGCAGGCCGTCGCGCAGGGGGAGGATGAAGTGGCGTATGCGCGGGTCGTTTTTCAGTTTGCAGTTGAAGGCGTGCAGCGCGGCGGTGTCTTTATCGTGTGTGGGTTCGGCAACTTTGCCGCTCCAAAGTACGTTGTCGGCTATGATGATGCCTCCTTGCCGTACTTTGCCGAACACGAGGTCGTAGTAGAGCGGGTAGTTGATTTTGTCGGCATCAATAAACACGAGGTCGAATGTTTCGTGTAAGGTGGGGATGATGTGAGCGGCGTTGCCGATGAGCAGGCGGATGCTTTGTTGCAGGCCGGCTTTTTGAAAATACTTGTGGCATAGTGGCGCAAGTTCTTCGTTACGTTCGATGGTGTATAGTACACCGCCGGGGCTCAGCCCGCGGGCGAGGCAAATAGCGGAGTAGCCGGTGTAGGTGCCTATTTCGAGGATGCGCGCGGGGCGCAGCATGCGGCTGGTGAGTTCGAGGAAGATGCCCTGCAGGTGGCCGCTGAGCATCTGGGGCATGAGGACTTTGAGGTGTGTTTCGCGGCTCAGCTCGCGCAGCACTTCGTCTTCGGGGGTTGAGTGGGCAGCGATGTACGCTTCGAGCGCCTCGGGCAGCATTTGCATCATTCAGATGATATTGCGTTTTTTCATTTCATCTAAGATAATCTTAAACCAAAACGAGTAGCGGTGAGGGTGTTGTGCCATGTCGGTCAGCACTTCGTCAGCGCTCATCCAGCGGATGTCGTTTACCTCGTCTTTGTTCCAGTTTACCTCGCCATCATAAACGCCGGTAAACACGTAGTCAAGTTCGTGTTCGGTGAGGCCGCTTGCTTCATCGGTGGCTTTGTAGATGAAGAAAAAGCGCTCTTGCAGCGGGATGCGGATGCCGAGTTCTTCGTACAGGCGGCGCTCGGCTGCCTGCTGAAAGGTTTCGCCCGCGCGGGGATGCGAACAGCACGTGTTGCTCCAGATGCCTGCCCAGTGGTATTTCGAAAAAGCGCGTTGCTGCACGAGCATCTTGCCCGCACGGTTAAACACTACCACGCTGATGGCGCGGTGCAGCAGGCCCTTTTCGTGCGCTTCGCGCTTGCCCATGAGGCCAAGCTCCTCGTTTGCTTCGTTTACCAGCACTACCTGTTCTTCCATAAAGTAAAAATATTTTTAATGCGTTAATGCGGTTCATCGCGGGCGGTGCGGGCCGGCTGCGCAAACCATCCCGCGTACATCACGTAGTTATTGCTGATGCGCTCAATGAGGTTTCTGAAATTTTCGGTGTCAACCTCTTTCACTTTTTTGGCGGGGATGCCGGCGTAGATACTGCCGGGCGGCACGATGGTGTTTTCGAGCACTACGGCGCCTGCCGCAATAATGCTGTTTTCGCCAATCACCGCGTGGTCCATCACAATGGCGCCCATGCCGATGAGCACGCGGTCGTGTACGGTGCAGCCGTGCACAATAGCGCGATGCCCGATGCTCACGCAGTTGCCAATGTTCAGCGGGGCTTGCTGATAAGTACAATGCAGCACGGCGCCGTCCTGAATGTTTACCTTGTGCCCGATGCGGATGTAGTGCACATCACCGCGCACAACCGCCTGAAACCACACGCTGCAATCATCGCCAAACGTTACATCGCCCACGATGGTGGCATTACCGGCAGCAAAAAAATTTTTGCCGAAACGCGGTGAAATCCCTCTTACGGGCAAAACGAGCGCCATGCTGCAAGGTTAGCAATAATAGCGCTAAGAGAAAACTCCGGGCAGGGCATAACCCTGCAGTAATGTTGCGTAGATATGGAAGATTGTTTTATGTATCGGGGGGTGCCCCCGCTGCTTCGCTACGCGCGGCTGCGCGCAGCAGCGGGGTCGGGCTGGCTACGGGGTGCGCTGTCGCTTCCGCCGCGCCCGCAATTTGTTTGTTTTTTCAGTGGTGCGGGCGCGGCCGCTTCGCTGCGCTCGCGCCCTGCGCATCCCTCACCCGATAAAAACCTTCACGATGCTCTGCAATCGTTGTGGCGCTAAACTTACTTTTCTTTATTGTTTCGTTATTTAAAAGAGATGATTGATTTACTTATTCCCCGCCTTTATACTGTGCTATTTTCAGGAGAGGTTACAAAACCTTTTTGTTGATAAAAGCTTCGATATCTTTTACGATAACTTGTTCAGGATTTTTTTATGAGAATACACGCAAAAACCATATCAGAGCTTTCTTACAGGTTTTCACGGTGCTGAGTGCATACCGCTTAATTTTGAGTAATTGCGTAAAATCTCTTATTTTAGCAGTATTGTCGTAGTGTGGCAGAATGTAGTATTATATTTGAGGATTGACGCAATAAATGTGGAGAATTCAAATAAATTTTGTAGTATGGCGGTAAGAAAAGTGTTGGTGGCAATTTTAAAGGACAGACTGCCAATTCATTCCAAGACATATTGGACTAAACAAAATTTCTGAAAAATTATTTGA
>JANWXI010000175.1 GCA_025057415.1 Chitinophagales bacterium | reverse complement strand
GCGCGGCAGCGGGGGCACCCCCAAGCCCCAAACAAATACTTATTTTTCTTAATATGAAAATGCTGTCGCTCAGTCAAACCTGCGGAATGCGAAAAATACCGCGCAGAGAATGAAAAAGAAGCTGACGATGTAATTCCATTTGATTTGCTCGCGCAGGTACAGCACTGCAAAACCGATGAACACGAGCAGCGTGATGCCTTCTTGCATCACTTTGAGTTGCGAAGCGGTAAACTGGCCATTCAGGTAGCCGAGCCGGTTGGCGGGTACCATCAGGCAATACTCAAAAAAGGCGATGCTCCAACTGACGAGGATGGCTTTCCAGAGCGGTACATTTTTGAATTTCAGGTGGCCGTACCAGGCAAAGGTCATAAATATATTAGATACAAACAGCAGCAAAACAGTACGCATAAGTTGTTTACATTTCGGGCGAAATGTAGCAGAATGATTACAAAAAAATCTAAATATGCCATCAAGGCGCTTCTTTTCCTCTCGCGGCACGAGCACCGCAAACCCGTGCTCATTGAAGAGATAGCGCGTGCTGAGCGCATCCCGAAAAAATTTCTCGAAGCCATTCTGCTCGACCTGCGCAAGGCCGGTTACCTGGGTAGTAAAAAAGGCAAAGGCGGCGGCTATTACCTCATTAAAACACCTTCGCAGATTCACATGGCAGAAATCATGCGGCTGTTTGACGGAGCCATAGCGCTGGTGCCCTGCGTGGCGCACCGTTACTATGAGCCGTGTGAAGAGTGTGTAGATGAGATAACCTGCCCTATCCGCGAGGTGTTTCGCATTATTCGCGAACAAACCGTAGCCATCCTGAAAGATAACACCTTTGCCGAGCTGTTGGAAAAAGAGAAAAAACTCAAGCGCTACCGAAAATGAACACGGCATCAGTGCAGGAGCCGATAAGTCAGCTCGCGCAGCAACTCACCTTCGCTGATGTTGTTGCTGCTCTCTACACCCTTGTAGCGCAGGTCGTATTCGCGCAGCAGGTGAAAGGCGCGTTCAATATCGGCAGGGCGGTAGTGAACAGCCGCCGCCTTGTAATCTTTTAAAAAATACGGATTGATGCCGGCTGCCGCGGCAAGCTCTTTGTCGCTTGCGTTTTTCATCAAATGTATCTGATACAGGCGCGTAAAATCGGCATACAACGTGCTGAGGATAAGCACAAAGGGACCATTGCGCGGGTTGGCTTTAAAATAATTGGCTATTTGCTGCGCGTGCGCCACATGGCGCAGGCGAATCGCTTTGCTGTACTCAAACACATTAAATTCTTTACTAATGCCTACGTATTTGGCGATGTGCTCTGCCTTGACAAGCCCCCCCGCCGGTGGTTGTATGCAAATTTTTTCTAATTCGTTTGCTATTTTGGTGAGGTCTGTGCCGGCGCTTTCAACCAGCAGGGTGGCTGCGTAGTCGTCAATCTTTAGTTTTTTTGCCGCCAGCCACTCGCGTATCCAGGGAATAACCTGATTTTCATAGAGCGGTTTGCTTTCTACATACACGGCGTGTTTTTGTATTTCTTTGGCAAACGACTTGCGCCCGTCGGGCTTGCCGTGTTTCCAGGCAAAAACGAGTACGGTGCTCACTGCGGGATTTCTGATGTAGCGGAGCAGCAGCGCTTCATCGTTTTCTTTTAAGCTGAGGGCTTGCGCTTCGCGCACAATCACCAGTTGCCGCTCGGCCATCAGCGGCAGGCGCCCGGCGGTTTCCACTATCTGCTGTGCGGTGGTGTCTTTGCCGTATAAAATGGTTTGATTAAAAGCGCGCTCGGCATCGCTCAGGGCGTTTTGCTCAATTTCGTGCGCTATGCGGTCAATGAAATACGTTTCTTCACCGCACAGAAAATACAGCGGAGCAAACCGGCGCTTGCCGATATCGGCCAATACACTATCAACCGTAGCTGCGGGCATCGGGCGCAAATTAGCAAAGCTGCAAAAATCACCGAGCAGGAGAGTGCGTAAATTCAGGCGCCCGTTGTGGAGCGTTATGTTATTTTAGCCCGCATGAGTGTGATTATAGCGCCCTCGGTGCTCAGCGCAGATTTCGCCCGCCTGCATGCCGACATAGAAATGATAAACAGCAGCCGTGCCGGGTGGATACACATTGATGTGATGGACGGTGTATTTGTACCGAACATATCGTTTGGTTTTCCGGTACTCAAAGCCATACGGCGGCTCACTACTAAATGGTTAGACGTACACTTAATGATTGTACAACCCGAGCGTTACATCCGCGAATTTCGCGATGCCGGCGCAGACCTCATCACGGTACACTACGAAGCGGTAACGCACCTCGACTCCGTCATCCATCAAATCAAAAACACCGGCGCTCAGGCGGGCGTGGCGCTCAACCCCGCCACACCCGTTACTGTGCTCAGCCACGTAGCGCCTCTGCTCGACCTCGTCCTCATCATGAGCGTAAACCCGGGCTTTGGCGGGCAGCAGTTCATCCCGTACGCAATTCAGAAAGTTGCCGCACTGCGCACATTACTGCGCGAAAGCGGTTCTTCCGCCAAAATAGAAGTGGACGGCGGCGTTGGCACAGACAACGCACGCGCGCTGTGCGAAGCCGGTGCAGACGTACTCGTAGCGGGCAACGCCATATTCGGCTCGGCAAACCCAACCAAAACCATAGAAGAAATGCTGCAAAGTTGCACTTCCGACCGCCCGTAACGCCATCTGCCGGCGCTTAAATATACAATATTTTTATTATATATTTTTTGGGGGTGCCCCCGCTGCCAAGCGCTGCAAGGCAGCGGGGTCGGGCTGGCTACGGGGTGCGCTTCGCTCCCG
>JANWXI010000174.1 GCA_025057415.1 Chitinophagales bacterium | reverse complement strand
GCCTTTGGCACGCGCCCCGAAAAGCCCACTCATCACATTAAAATTATTGTTTATACAAATTATCACATACACACCCACTCCCTTTGTGCCGCTCTGCACTAAACAAGAGCTGCCGGAGCGCTTGCCTCGGGTGAGGGATGCGCAGGGCGCGAGCGCAGCGAAGCGGCCGCGCCCGCTCCGTTGAAAATCAATCAACGCGCGGGCGCGGCGGGAGCGAAAGCGTACCCCGTAGCAAGCCCGACCCCGCTGCGCAGCGCAGCCGCGCGGAGCGGAGCAGCGGGGGCACCCCATAATAGAAAATCAGAACTTAAAGCATGCGATACTGAACAGTTACTCTGCGCTTTCAGCGCATACGATAACGCGGTTGTTCAGGCACTCAACAAAACCGCCACCGATGGTAAGGGTAGTTTCTCCCTCGGATGTTTTATATTTCATCTGCCCTTTGGCAAGGGCGGCTATCAGCGGGGCGTGATGACTCAGTATCTCAAACGAGCCATCTACGCCGGGCAGTTGTACCAGCGTAGCTTCTCCGCTGAATATTTTCTTTTCGGGTGTGAGTATCTCCAGTGTCATGCGGTAAACGATATGTGCGCTTATTTAACCCCTTCGGCTATGAGTTGCTCGCCTTTGGCAATGGCATCGTCTATAGTGCCCACCAGGTTAAAGGCGGCCTCGGGGTATTTATCCACTTCACCATCCAGTATCATGTTAAAGCCGCGGATAGTTTCCTCAATAGGTACAAACACGCCTTTCAATCCGGTGAACTGCTCCGCTACGTGGAAGGGCTGCGACAAGAAACGCTGTACACGGCGTGCGCGGTGCACCACGAGTTTGTCCTCTTCGCTCAGCTCATCCATACCGAGGATGGCGATTATGTCCTGCAACTCTTTGTAGCGCTGTAAAATTTCTTTGACGCGCATCGCACAGCGGTAGTGCTCGGTGCCGAGTACGTCTTCGGTAAGAATGCGCGAGGTAGAGTCAAGCGGGTCCACAGCGGGGTAAATACCCAGCGCAGCAATCTGGCGGCTGAGAACCGTTGTGGCGTCAAGGTGGGCAAAGGTAGTGGCAGGAGCGGGGTCGGTAAGGTCATCGGCAGGTACATACACCGCCTGCACCGAGGTGATGGAGCCGCGCTTGGTGGAAGTGATGCGCTCCTGCATCAACCCCATCTCGGTGGCAAGCGTGGGCTGGTAACCCACAGCCGAAGGCATACGCCCTAAAAGAGCCGATACCTCTGAGCCGGCCTGCGTAAAGCGGAAAATGTTGTCAATAAAGAAAAGGATGTCGCGTCCTCCGCGGGCATCGTTTTTATCGCCATCGCGGAAGTACTCCGCTATCGTCAGCCCCGAAAGCGCCACGCGGGCGCGTGCACCCGGCGGTTCGTTCATTTGCCCAAACACCAGCGTAGCTTGCGATTGCGACAGCGCCGCAGGGTCCACTTTGCTCAAATCCCAGCCCCCCTGCTCCATGCTGTGCTTAAAGGCATCGCCATACTTAATCACGTTACTTTCTATCATCTCGCGCAGCAGGTCGTTCCCCTCGCGGGTGCGCTCGCCCACGCCGGCAAACACCGAAAGACCCGAATACCGCTTGGCGATATTGTTAATCAGCTCCATGATGAGAACCGTCTTACCTACCCCGGCTCCTCCAAACAAACCAATCTTACCCCCTTTGGCATACGGCTCTATCAAATCAATTACTTTAATACCGGTAAAGAGCACCTCTGCCTCGGTTGCCAGGTCCTCGTAAGCCGGCGGCTTGCGGTGAATGGGGTACCCCCCCTCTTTGCTTACCTTGATGTTTATGCCGTCTATGGCTTCACCCGTTACATTAAAAAGCCGCCCGCGAATCGCCTCGCCCACCGGCATCGTAATGGTACTGCCGGTGTCCACCACATCCATACCTCTGTAAAGCCCGTCCGTAGAGTCCATCGCTACGGTGCGCACAGAGTCCTCGCCTAAATGCTGCTGCACTTCCAGTACAATCTTGTGCCCGTCCTCGCGGGTCACTTCCAGCGCATTCATAATGGGGGGCAACTGGGCATTGGCTGCGTCAAAACTCACGTCCACAACCGGACCGATAATCTGCTTGATTTTACCGATATTCATAAGTGATGTTAAAAGTGAAGTAAACCTCAAAACAGCGCAGCTTGCCGCGCGCCGCCTCAAAGGCGGTGCGAAAATATACGCAGAAGCCGAAACACCAAACGCAACTTTCCCTGCGATATTCACACACCAACCGTCTGCCCCAAATATTTGCTGTTTATCATTCAATCAGGGCGCAATAGGATTTATGTGTTTTTGGGGGTGCCCCCGCTGCCAGGCGAAGCAAGGCAGCGGGGTCGGGCTTGCTACGGGGTGCGCTGCCGCTCCCGCCGCGCCCGCGCATTGATTGATTTTCAACGGAGCGGGCGCGGCCGCTTCGCTGCGCTCGCGCCCTCCGCATCCCTCACCCGATAAGAGACGTCTGCGATGCTTTGCAATAGTTGTGGCGCTAAACTTACTTTTCTTTATTGTAGCGTTGTTTAAAAGAAATGATTGATTGACTTTTTACCCGCCTTTAAACTGTGCTATTTTCAGGAGAGGTTACAAAACCTTTTTGTTGATAAAAGCTTCGAACTCTTTTACAATAACCAGTTCATGATTTTTATGTGAGGATGCACGCAAAAATATATCAGTACTTTCTTATAGGTTTTCAAGGCGCTAAGTGCATACCGCTTAATTGTGAGCGATGGCGTAAAATCTCTTATTATAGCAGTATTTTCAACGTGTTGCGGAATGTCGAACTATTTTTGAGGATTGGCGCCATAAATTTGCAAAATACAAATAGATTTTGTAGTATAGCGACAAGAAAAGTGTTATAGCCAATGGTATGACGACAGAAACACAACATATTAGCAGCGTGAAAAAAAAGAACTTTTAGACAACGGTTTTCTTCACCTGACTGACCAGACCGAAGAGGAATTGAACGAGTTAATAAATTCGTTAGGACAGGTTATTTTCACTACTGACGTTGTTGTAAAACCTGAGAGCAAAGGAATGGTAACATCTGCTCGTGGACTTGACTATCACACCGACCACCATAAA
>JANWXI010000173.1 GCA_025057415.1 Chitinophagales bacterium | reverse complement strand
CGGACAGCCCGCCGCCGCGCCCGCGCCGCAGGCGCGGGCGCGGCGAGGACTTGAAGCGGGCAGCCCGACCCCGCTGCGGCGCGCAGCCCTGCGGAGCGCCGCAGCGGGGGCACCCCCAAAAAATAAAAAAATATCATATATGTAATTGTTTTAATTCATTTACCGGTCGTATGTGGTTTGTTGTGTGGCGGGTTGTAAATGTATTTTTGGTGAGTGTTTTTATTTTTGTCGGGTTAAATACGCGTTATGTCTCTGGATACCATTCCGATTGTTGACCTCAGTGATTTTACGGCAGGCGGAGAGCGCAAGCAACGATTTGTGGAGCAGCTCGGCAGGGCTTTTGAAGAAACAGGGTTTGTTTCGGTGCGCAATCACGGTGTGCCGCAGCAACTGATTGACGATTATTACGAAGCGGTAAAGAAATTTTTTGCGCTGCCGCTGGAGGTAAAGAAGAAGTACGAAATACCCGAGCTGGCCGGTCAGCGCGGCTATACGAGTTTCGGACGCGAAACCGCCAAGGGCTACACTGCACCCGATTTGAAGGAGTTTTGGCAGATGGGGCAAATCGTGGAAGGGGAGGTATTGAGCAAAGAAGATTATCCGGATAATCTGATGGTGGAGGAGGTGCCCGAGTTTAACGAGTTAGGGGTGAAGCTTTTTAAAAGTTTTGAGGCATGTGCCCGCGAGTTGTTGCGCGCCATTGCCATTCATTTGCAGATAGGAGAATTTTATTTTGATAAACACATTCATAACGGCAACTCTATTTTACGCGCTATTCATTACCCGCCCATCACACAAGAGCCGAAAAGCGCCATTCGCGCTGAGCAACACGAGGATATAAACCTCATTACGCTGCTCGTGGGCGCCAGTGCAGAGGGTTTGCAGTTGCTCAACAAACAAAACGAGTGGTTAGATATTACTGCGCCGGAGGGCTGCCTGGTGGTGAATGTTGGCGACATGCTCCAGCGGCTCACCAATAACCGTTTGCGCTCTACCACACACCGTGTTGTAAATCCCCCGCGCGAGAAGTGGCACACATCGCGTTTCTCTATTCCGTTTTTTACGCACCCGCGCAGCGAAATGCGCCTCGACTGTTTGCCTGAGTGCGTAAGCGAAACCAATCCTGCCCGTTACGCGCCCATTACCGCCGGGGAGTACCTCAATGAGCGTCTCGTAGAAATCGGATTGAAAAAATAGCGATGTGCTTTTGCGCAGCCGCGCGGTGGAACGTGTTTGCAAATCCGTGCAACTCACCGTAACATTGCAGCCCTGCGGGATGTAGCGCAGTTGGTAGCGCACCACGTTCGGGACGTGGGGGTCGCTGGTTCGAGTCCAGTCATCCCGACCATTTCACCTTCTCCTGTTTCACACCGCCCCACCCTTGTAACCCTCCGGTGTGAATGCACAGCAGCCGGGTGCCACGCGCAAATTTACCCTCGCGTATCATCGTGTTAATACCGTACATCATTTTGGATGTGTAGATAGGGTCGAGCAGAATGCCGTGTTTGGCTTCAAAGCTCACCACAAAGTCAATCAAAGCATCTGTCCACCGCGCGTAACCGCCAAAGGTGAAATCGTTACATATAGTAAAATTACTATATGTACATCCGGAGTATTCGCGGGTGAGACGGTTAATTTCTTCCACTAGAGCCGGGTTGCCGCGCAAAGGCGAAAAACCGATGATGCGGCTGCTGCCGTTCAGCGCGCAGGCAATGCCCGCCAGGGTGCCGCCTGTACCGCAGGGTACGCATACCACATCAAAGCCGCTGCCGGTTTCGCTGATAATCTCCCCGGCGCCACGCAGCGCTAAAGCATTGCTGCCTCCATCGGGCAACAGGTAAAAATCTCCGTACGTATCGCGCAGCATTTCTAAAAAAGATACATCGTATCGCTGCTCGTATGCTGCCCGGCTCACAAATTTCAACCGCATTCCCCGGCTGCGTGCAAACTGCAGCGTGTGCGACAACGCTGCCGGCTCTTCACCGCGCACTACGCCCACCGCCTCAAAGCCATACAGTGACGCAGCCGCTGCCGTTGCGTACAAGTGATTAGAGTAATAACCGCCAAACGTGAGCAAACGCCTGTACCCTGCTGCGCGCGCTGCCTCCAGGTTATATTTCAGCTTGCGCCACTTATTCCCTTGTATGAGCGGATGTATCATATCATCGCGCTTCATGTAAACCTCTACACCGCGCTCGGTGTAAACTTCATCGCGCAGCAACTGCAAGGGAGACGGTTCTATCGGACTGTGCACAGCGCAAAGTTACCCGAGTGCGGCAATATGCGGCTTTCCACACATCGGGTGTTTGCATTGCAGGCGCCGCTTGCGTTACATTGCGTATCTTTACAGCACAATTACTCGTTATGGAAGACCCGGTGATACGCTATGCGCATGTAAACATATACCAGGATAAGAACCTCGTGCTCTCCGATGTGAGCTTTGAGGTGCAGCCGGGCGAGTTTATTTACCTGATTGGCAAAACCGGCGCGGGCAAAAGCACATTTCTCAAAACACTGTACGGTGAACTACCCGTGCGCGAAGGCGAAGCAATGGTGTGCGACTACAACCTGTGTGCACTGCGCAAAAAAGACATCCCCTACCTGCGCAGAAAACTCGGCATCGTGTTTCAGGATTTTCAACTCCTCACTGACCGCAGCGTGTATGATAACCTTGACTTTGTGCTCAAAGCCACCGGCTGGAAAGTGAAAGCGAAGCGCGAAGAGCGAATAGACGAAGTGCTCACCGAAATAGGTCTCGCGCATCTGAAAAACAAAATGCCTTATCAACTCTCGGGCGGTGAGCAGCAACGCTTAGTCATCGCGCGCTCATTGCTCAACAACCCGCCCGTCATCATTGCCGATGAACCCACCGGCAACTTAGACCCCGAAACATCAGACGAAATCATCAAACTCCTCATACGCATCAACCGCGAGCACAACACAAGCATCCTCATGGCAACACACAACTACCAAATCATTGACAAATACCCTTCAAAAATTTTCAACTTCCACGACCAATCAGTAACGCTGGAAAAGGGAATTTACATCAAAATGTAACTCAACCATAACCGGATTATTTTTTGGGGGTGCCCCTGCGGCGGCGCGTGAGGTACGAGCGCGCCGCCGCAGGGTCGGGCTTGT
>JANWXI010000172.1 GCA_025057415.1 Chitinophagales bacterium | reverse complement strand
GACCTCTTGCCCCAGCACATTACTGATGCTGATTTGCGCGGGCAATTCGGTGGTGCGCTCTACCACCACCTTATTCTGATAACTGTAGATGCGAATGTATGTGGCATCGTTCTTTCCCTCCGGTAAGTGAACCGGCTCCACCACTTCTTCTTTTTTAAACACTATGCTGTACCTGCCCTCATATACCTCGCCACCGTTTAGCGGTATTTGTATCCCCGCTCCCGATGCGGTGAGCGGTATGAGCAGTTGGTCTTGTGCGTCTTTAAACCAAGCTGCATAGCCCGGAAGGTTTAGCGATGTGGCATGGAGTGTATATAGCCCGGTATCTCTTGCCCATAACACCAGCGGTAGTTCGGTGGTCTCGTTGATCTCTTCTATTACGTTGATGGCGTACTCCTTACCGTTGTGTTTGTAACTCATATACACCGTGCTGCCGGCCGGCATTTTTACGGCATCCAGCGCTATGTCAAAGCCGGCAGTGGCCGTGGGTTCCGTGTAGGTTACTATCTCATCACTGTTTCCGTTGCCTGTCAGTTCCAGTCGAATTTCGTCTGCAAGGGAAGCCCCTTTGTGGAACACAGTGCCTGATTCAGCTTCGCGCACGCTGTTGTCCATCATAAACAACTGGCTGCCAGGTGCGGCTTTGCGAATGAAAAAGCCCTGCATAGAAGCAATGTTGCGGGTACCGCCATTCACTCCGGTTACCCCGTTGTGGCTGCTCCAGTTGCCGCTGTATTCTCCGGTGGTGTTGAAGGCATAATACGATGCCTCAATACCCGGGTTTAAAGCCAGCACATCGCTCCAGTCAATAGGCGATGGGTAGGGGTTGCCCACAAAGTTCCACCCGTCCTGATCAGGCGTATCGCTGCCGGTATGCGTGATATTGATGCTCTGCAAGCCATTTCGAGGTATGCCGGTGAGGTCAATTACAAAAGGCGCTCCGTGATAGGTGCGAATGGCGAAACCCTGCATGGGGGGCATGGGATTGGTTAATCCCGTACGGCTTATCCAGCCGGTGTAGTAGTTGCCCGAAGGGGTCGAAAGCCCATTGTTGGCCGCTTCATCATATATCTGCACGTTAGGGTACGGGTTGTAAGCATACCAACAATTCACGTTGTTTTGCCCGAATATCGTCATGTCATCTGCCAGTTCGCTAACGTTGGCATTTACCGGAGCGCTGATGTCGCGGTAGCCATCGGCCGTATTACCGATGTATCGTTCTACAGTGAGCTTGCCTACATAATTGCCGGTGTATCCCGCACTAAAGTTGCCTAAATATGCGCACTTGTTGTCCTCGGCAGATTTTAAACGCACATTTCCCATTGATGCATTCAACGTGCCGCTTTTGAGTTCTAATGCTTCATACACATCTAATTCGGCAAATGGCATAATGGTTACAGACGCAGTGCCGTTGTCTATCATCAAACGATCTACATCCAGTTTACCTACTATATCGTAGGGATGATTGCCGTTGAGCACTAACCGTCCGTTGCCTGTAATGCGCGACGGCGGCAGCGTAGCAGAAGGTTTTATTTCGTTACATACAGTAAGGTTGCTATTGAGTACTATTTGCTGCCCTGCAGGTATGGATATGCTCCCCACCTGTACGGGCGTATTTACTTTTACAGGCGAAGTGCCGTTGAGTATCTGTACATCAAACGCGCAGCCATCGGGCACGTGGCCATCAATCAAATTCAAATCGTAGCGCCAGTTGGCAGGACTGTGCCAGTTGTCATCATCTACGCTTACCCAATATAAGGTTGGGGTAATACTGATACCGCAGGAGGCGCTATATGGCCCGAAACCCGAAGAGTTAAAACTTCTGACGCGCACAAAATAAAATTCCCCCCACTCTAAGCTATCCACATCTTTGAGCAGTAGCACCGAGTCGCCCATTACCACGGCAGTATCTAATACAGGCGTAAACATCGGGTGTTTACTGAATTCTATCACGTGCCCGTCATAATTTTCGCCCGGTGTAAAATGAATGGCATTAAAGCCATTTGGCGGGCCATCGAATAAGCCCATACGGAGCTGATTGCTGTCGCAGGTAATAGGTTTAATCTCAGCCGGGCCGGGGTTTATCGGATCGTACAACTGCGGGCGGTACAGAGCGGTACATCCGTTGTCGTCTGTTATGGTAATAAAATACATACCTGCGCTTAATCCGCTCAGGGTAGCACCCGTATGCCCGCCCTGCCATTGGTATGTATATGGTGGCACTCCCCCATCGGGGTGAACGGTGATACTCCCGTCACTGGCCCCTACTACCGAGGGACGTACAAACGTGAATGTGGCGGTTATGGCTTCCGGTTCGCGCACCTCCACACTACCCACATCCCAACAGCCGTTGGCATCGGTAACGGTTACATAGTATATACCGCGCCACAGGTCTATTGCCGTAGCTGTGGTTTGGCTATCGGACCAAAGGTAGTTAAAGGGCGCATTGCCCGTAACGGTGGCCGTGGCAGTGCCGGTAGTAGTGTTGTTACAGATGGCAGGTGTGGTGGACATGGTGATTTGGGGGAGTGTGTGTGCGTAAACATCAAAACTGATTTCCGCAAGGCATGATCCTTTGACTACTTCTGCGGTGTAAGTGCGCGGGGCTATAGCATAAAATGTGCTGCCTAAACTCATATCAGGCCAAAGTACTGCATCATAAGCACCAGAAAGGGTAACCGCTGCCGAATCCCCGATTGGACAAATATGTGTAGGAGATATTACCGGTAAAATAGTTCCTAATTGTTCAATTTCAAAAACACCGCTTGGGTTAGAAATTAACCCGGAGGAGTGCTTTGTTCTAATACGATAGTTAGTCGAAGGAGTGAGCGGTAAATTTTTAATTGAGCATTTGATGAATGAATTGTTCAGAACGTTTGTTGTACCAATAACCGTTGGACTTCCAAAATTACCGGAAGCATCGGATAACTGCACTTCAAAACTGCCAGAAGTGAAATCGCCAAACAACTCATTGAATACATCAAAACTATCTACCCCATGCACTAAACATACCTTAGCCGGGCCTATGGGTGGCATAATACCGCGCGCCTTATAGCTGATCGAAAAGCCCTGTCCGGTATAAATTGATTTAAACCGAAAGAATGCTTTTCCACTGTTTATAGAGAATGAGTAACCTGTTTTAATACCGGTAAGTGTTTCTTTTAATAACGCAGGATTAACCGCATCTCCTTCATATACCCACAGGGTGTCCCCATGACCTATCATGGTATTTTCATAAAGATTAAAGAAATCTGCCTTGAAATCAATTCGCTGCGCGTTGGGCAC
>JANWXI010000171.1 GCA_025057415.1 Chitinophagales bacterium | reverse complement strand
CCGCTGCAAAACTCGTTATGGCTGGGGGGTGTGGCTGGCCCGCTCAATGTCCTCGCCGCGCCCGCGCCACTGGCGCGGGCGCCGCTGCGGGCTTTCCGCTCGCATCCCTCACACGGCAGGCGCGCGAACCTCTTGCTTAGTAACGTAATGATGAGTTTAGTAGTTTACTGAAGTTGAGATTTTACTATAACAGCAAATAAGAGGGCTATATCATCCGCCGCTAATCAAAAAATTGTCACAAAGCTTGTAGTTGCCTCCGCGCCCACGCCACAGGCACGAGCACGGAGAAATTACCTTTTACAAAATTTCATTGTAACCCGCCCCCACCTCATCTTGTAAACAAACTTGAAAAATTAACCACTGCAAACCGGTTTGTATCACCGCAAACCATTATACTACACAGTAAATATGTTGTGTAATCATCTTCGGCAAACGATAATTACACAAAGAGAAAAAATAAATGTTCTGGAACCGACACTCAACCTTTCTCTATGGCCTGTAGTAGCTCCTCGGCAGATTGTATTGCAATACATCGCTCAGGTAAAACCACTTTGCTCAAGGTGATTTGTGAGCCGCCTATTAAAAACTTACATTCGGGTAGCATGGCTGCAATGCGCTTAATGTAGTTGTTTAGTGTGCCACTCTCTAACGGAACGGTCAGATACGTTACCAGATAATCAGGTTTAAACTTGGTGGCAATGAAAGGCAGTTCCGTCATGGGCAGTGAACATCCTAAGTAAACCACGTGGTGATTTTTTTTGCGCAGCAGGTAATCAGTAAAAAGCAACAGCAGTTCGTGGGTTTCGTTTTCCGGCAAAAACAGCACAAACCTTTTGGAGTCAGCGCCGGGCTGTACATATACCGAGTCGATAGCAGCGCATATCTTTCTCCGGATAAGATTAGATATAAAATGCTCCTGTACCACTTTTACACTGCCGGCCTGCCACATTACACCTGTGCGTACCAAAAACGGAAATATCAAACGAATAAACGCCTGCTCAAAACCCATTTTCAAAATAGCGTTCTGGAGTATTTTCTCAAAATGCAACTCATCAAAATCCAGCATGGAGCGCACCAGCGAGTCCATCAGAAAATCCGGTTCATCGCGGCTGATTTCTACTTTGAGCACCTCTTCGCGCATCTGTTCGGGGCGCATAGAGGCAATACGCGAAATCTTATAGCCGCTGCGGTTAAGTGTGCTAATGTTGAGTATTAACCGCAGTTGTTCATCGGTGTAGTAACGAATGTTGGTGTCTGTGCGTTTGGGCTTCAGAATATTGTAACGCTGCTCCCATATCCGGAGCGTATGTGCTTTGATGCCCGATAGCGTCTCTACCTCCTTGATGGAGTAACGTCCCATTTCGGATTCCGGAGCAAGTTCAGTTGTGTCAAACATGTAAAAATTCACATAAATATTCAGAACAAGATATTCTCACCTTTCCACTTAGCCGGTATATCCACATCCTTAAAATGTTTAGTATTAACCCACAACAATCCGTAGTGCACCGGCGCGTCTTTTCTTCCTATACGCTCGTGAAGTTGCCTTGCCTTGCGCAAGGCGCGGATGTACAGATTGTTGGCAAAATACGGGATGTTGATTTTAAACTTTATGGCAGCATCTACCAAAAGCGATATAGCTGCATAAAGCGCAATTCCGATGCCTGCATAGTTGAGCCAGCCGGTTTGTAGCCATGCCCCCGATACTATAAGGGCTGTGGCTAACATAATGTAAATCCACGTGGCGGCAGGTAAAAACTTTAACCCATTGCCATACCTTTTGTGGTACGCCCTGTGTATGGGCCACAACACGCCATGCAGTAGGTACTTATGTATCAGAAACCCTGCAATTTCAGTGGCGACTATAGATGTGAGTACAACAGGCAAAGCAAACATAAATGGGAAACAACATCCGGCTTAAAAAGTTCACGCGGTAACCGCGCACAGCCAATCTGCCAGCAGAAACAGGCATAGTACCAGGGCATACAGGTATGCCATGTGATTATCATGCCCCTGCCGAAGGCGCACCATGGGCAGTTGAATTAGTAGCGATAACGCCCACCAACCTATGTAATTTTGCAAGGGCGGTTGCCCCTCGTGCCATACCCAAAAGCCGTGTCGTATGGCAAACGGTTCCAGCAGAAAATCCACGGCGGTCATCAGCGATGCGCCCGTTAATGCCGCGGGTAATCCATGCCGTGTAATGCGCATGGCGAGCCGGGAGCTAACATACGCCAGCAATGCCCAGTTCATGCCAATTACCCAGGGTACCTCCCACAAGTCCGCGCCCAACATATCAGTGTAGTGGTACCTACCAAATGGTAATCCGGTATGTACGCCTACGATTTCGGCTGCCATTCCTGTGGCAAACCCATAACCCAGCAGCAACCAAAGTTTTCCGTATGCGCCGCGGTGATGAGCTATCACCAGGGCAAAACTCAATAAGAGGTTTAACCACGTTAAACGGGCAAAAACGGGCTGGTAACTTTCGGTGTTGAGCCCTATTACGCCTACCAAGTGCAACACCACAAGTGCTGCCGCTGATGGCTTGTACAGCCATCGGGTATAGTCCGTAAATTTGGTAGAGTTAACCCCTGGTTTATCCCTTGGCAAGTATTTTCCTTTTACGGTTTGCAGCGGGTAAAAGTAGTTTGGGTACTAACATAAAAAAGTCCATAGGACAAATCTTTCAATTTTACGCTCCTGTGTAGCGAATCAGCCGGCCGTTCAGGAATACCGTTCCGGTAATTTGGGTAGGCGCGTTGGGCATACAACGGAGCTGGTAGTTTTTCACCACAGCTTATGCTTTGCAGTTACACAAGTGCGAATCCATTACGCCCGGTTCAAGTAGTTTAGTGATATCGCCTTCTGCAATTTTGCCACGCAAATAATTACAGTTTCTCTGGCAGGCGGAGAGTGAAATTTAGTATTTTAGGTTACCTTATTTGTTTTTTCTCCGTTCCCACCGAGTAACCTTAGTGAACCTTGTGGTAAAAAAAATGAACTAAAAATTCAATGATGGGATTTAACCACAAAGGACACAAAGAATACACAAAGCACACAAAGTAACTCCGTGCCCACCGAGTAACCTTAGTGAACCTTGTGGTAAAAAAATGAATTAAAGCAATGATGGCATTAAACCACAAAGGACACAAAGAATACACAAAGCACACAAAGCAACTCCGTGCCCACCATGTAACCTTTGTGAACCTTGTGGTAAAAAATGAATTAAAGCAATGATGGGATTTAACCACAAAGGACACAAAGAATACACAAAGTACACAAAGTAACTCCG
>JANWXI010000170.1 GCA_025057415.1 Chitinophagales bacterium | reverse complement strand
TTTGAGTACAGCGGAGGCAAGTGGAGCTATAGCCCTCGGATATACGACATCCGAAAGGCAGAGCCGGGGGTAGAAGAGCGATTTGTGCGGTACGAAACAAGCCCGGCGCCCAAAGCTGAAAGGCCCGACGCAGCGAGCACAAGCCCCTCTGACGCTGCGCGCCCTGCCGCCAACGCTACAGCCACACTCCCCGCCCCCATCCAAAAGCTGATTAACGACATGGTTTTTGTACAAGGCGGCACCTTTACCATGGGCTGCACAGCCGAGCAGGGCAGCGATTGTTATGATGATGAAAAGCCCGCACACCGGGTAAAGGTGAGCAGTTTTAAGATAGGCAAGTATGAAGTAACCCAGGCGCAGTGGCGGGCGGTAATGGGCAGCGACCCACCGGGGTTATACAACACCGGCTGCGATCAGTGCCCGGTGGAGGGGGTGAGTTATTACGATATTGTAAATAGCTTTATCCCCAAGCTGAACAGCATAACGGGGCAAAGTTTCCGGCTGCCCACGGAAGCGGAGTGGGAATATGCGGCAAGGGGAGGTAGCCAAAGCAGGGGGTACAAATACAGCGGCAGCAACGATTTAGATGATGTAGGTTGGTACTTTAGCAATTATGAAAGCGGCAATACTTATGGCAGCGAAAAAACCACTCGGCCGGTGGGGAGTAAACAGCCCAACGAGTTGGGGATATACGACATGAGCGGGAATGTATGGGAGTGGTGTAGCGATTGGTATGGGCAGAGTTACTACAACAATAGCCCTGCCGAAAACCCGCGGGGTCCGGCAAGTGGGGAATTCCGCGTGGTTCGTGGCGGCTCCTGGTATATCAACCCAAGCTACTGCCGTGTGGCCCTCCGCCTCAGGTGCTCACCCGGTTACTGCAACTACTATTACGGTTTTCGGATTGCCCAGGATTTTTAAGGTTACCCTTTATGCTTTTACCCTTTTATGCTTTACACTATTCCGCGCGAAGCGCGGAAAAATTATTTTTTGCGCGGGATGTTTTGCAGCGGCCGGGCCGCTCAGAGCCGATTTCTAACCGCTAATACCGGTTTGATAAGCAATGGAGGTTATTTCAGAAATGGAGATAATATTTGCTTTACTAAAAAAAACAACTTTGTCTCAACATAGCCGTTTAAGGGTAAACTAACTTCAATATTGTCGCTCTTTATGGCAATGCTGCTCAGTGCAATAGGCAAGCCGCTTAGCGCACAACCCGGCCCATCCGAAGTAGAGCAGTATATTATGATGAGCGACTTAATCAGCGTTCTTAAGAACTGCCGGGCGATGCTGAGCAACCTGGGTGACCCAGACAACAGCAGCGATGAGAAAAAGCTATTTACAGAGAGAATGATGTCAGATTTTTTACAGCGAGGCGGTCAGGGTTTACAACGATTTATACATCGGCGGGTAAAGCGACTACGCTGCCCGCGATTATCTGGGGACGCTGGTGGTGAGTTATCCGCCCGCCAAGGGTGGCGTACGGCTGTGTTACCGCATCATAAGCACACATGGGCCGTACAGAGGCGAAGGGGGATATGCTTTTTATTTTGTGCGTGGGAGCGGCAATTAGAAGGGGTGAACAACGCGGGGGTGCGGCAGCAGGGGCTTACGGTGATAGACGTGTATGTGCGCTTTGAGTACAGCGGGGATAAGTGGAGCTATAGCCCTCGGATATACGACATTCGCAAGGCAGAGCCGGGGGTAAAAGTGCGATTTGGCGGTAACGCATATTATAATACAAAAATCAAAAACGAAAGCGATAAATCTCACCGGTCCTAAAAGGGAAAAGCCGCGTGTGCGCGGCACAACCAACACAGCGAATTACCAAGTCCTAATCGTATTTTGCGCAGAGGAGATAAATTTCCAAGTAAGTTCCAGAGAGTCTGATATTGGCGCCGGATAGTATTGGTCAGAAAATTTTTCAATTTGAGATAATATGCTGAAATTAAGATTGTTAGATTGAAATTTTTTCATCGTATCAGATAAACAGAAGAAGATGGTATTTCATAATTATGCTTAGAAAAAAATAATAACGGGGGCTATCTATATTTGTGTTAAATTTGAATTAAAGACAATATGTCAACGACTGTTCCGCAGCGGGTAGATGTACAGCCTGGTGAAAGTATTTCTGAATACCGGGTGGTGAAAAAACTGGGCCAGGGTTCTTATGGACTAGTGTATTTAGTGGACAAACGCACTTCCAGCGGAAATGCCAAATATGCACTCAAAATACTCAAGTTATGGGAAATGATGCCCGAGTACCGAAAAGAAACCTGCGAAAGGTTCGAAAGAGAGTATAAATGCGGGCAGATAGAGTCACCATATCTGATCCGGTCTTTTGACTACGGGCAGTTTATGGGTAATCCTTACTTTGTGATGGAGTATTGTGAAGCAGGATGCGTGAGTAACTTAGTAGGAAAAAACATTTCATTTCAAGATATCAATTTAATTGCAACTCATGTGTTGCGCGGCTTGGAGGCCCTGCATACCCACGGTATCGTTCATCGGGATCTGAAACCCGAAAATATACTTATAGACAGGAATAACCACTACAAGTTAACAGATTTTGGAATTGCAGGTTTTCAGAACGCTCGCCTGACCAAAGTAGATTTTTTTGGCAGAGCTGAAGCTATGTTTGGTACCTATGCTTACATGCCACCCGAGCAGCTCAATCAGAAAATTTCTTTTAAGGCGATGTCACCGGTTACAGACCTTTTTTCCTTCGGAGCTACGATGTATGAAATTATAACAGGCAACCTCCCTTTTGGAGAATTATCGCAGGCATATCATTTGGGCGAGTATGTAACACGTGCCCACAAAGGGCAATGGAGTAACCCGAAACATTTCAGAGGCGACATTCCGGAATATTGGTTAAACATTTTTGCCATCACATTGGAGCCGGATCATAAAAAGCGTGTCCAAAATGCCGAATCAATATTAAGGATATTAGGTCAAAAAACCGGAGCAAAAACACAAAACAGAGAAATAGATTTTGATAACGACATCGTTGGACTCCAGGTGATGAATGGTGACGAGCCGGGAAGAATATACAATCTGAGCAGAGATGCCGATAAACGCAATGGTATTTTATACGTTGGATGGTATGATTCTTCCAAACCGTATGCCAACGATATCAGTATTATAGAATACAGCTCAGCGTACGTATCCCGCTACCATGCTACAATCATCAAAGATTACAATAGACGCAAATGGTTTATTATTGATGGACAAAAGCGGCCAGATGTAAACAACGGAATTTACAAACCCTCCACGAATGGAACATTAGTAAACTCCTTTGA
>JANWXI010000016.1 GCA_025057415.1 Chitinophagales bacterium | reverse complement strand
CATGCGTAACATATTTATTAACAGCTACCGCAGAAAAAAGCTATGCCGCGTTACGGTGGATACATCCGAAAACCAATACCTGCTCCACAGTACCAAACGCGTAGAGAAAAACGGCTCTGAACGCGCTTTTCTGGCTGAAGACCTTCAAAAAGCGCTCAACGGCGTAAGCGAAACCTTTACCAAACCCTTCCTGATGTACTACAACGGTTACCACTACGAAGAGATAGCCCGCATGCTCAACCTGCCGCTTGGCACGGTGAAGAGCAGAATATTTTTTGCCCGAAAAGAGCTGCAGGCGCGCCTGCGCGAAATGGGTATCATGAACTCATCCAACAACTAACAAACAAAAACCCCTGTCATGCAACCCCGCAGCATCATTGTAATCGGTAGCGGCTTTGCCGGCCTGAGCGCCGCTTCATCACTCGCCAAGCAAGGGCATCGGGTAACGGTGCTGGAGAAGAACGACCAGCCCGGCGGTCGCGCGCGGGCTTGGCAAAAAGATGGTTTTGTGTTTGACATGGGGCCGAGCTGGTACTGGATGCCCGAGGTGTTTGAAAATTTTTACAACATCTTCGGTAAAACCGCCTCAGATTTTTACACACTCATACGCCTCAATCCTTCCTACCGCGTCTTCTTCAGTAACCAGCAAAGTGTAGATGTGCCCGCCTCACGTCAGGAATTGCTGGAACTTTTCGAGCAAAAAGAGCCCGGAAGCGCTCAAAAACTAAATGAGTTTCTCAACGATGCGGAGTACAAATACCGCACAGCCATGACCGATTACGTGCACCGCGTAGGTAACTCGCTTACAGAGTTTTTCGATATCAAACTGATTCTTAAATCACTTCAGTTAAATCTGTTCCGCTCGTTGCGTCATGAAGTGCGCAAACGTTTTCGCCACCCGCAACTCATCAGTATTTTGGAGTTTCCGGTGCTGTTTCTCGGCTCTACGCCCGATAAAACTCCTGCTCTCTACAGCATGATGAACTATGCCGACCTGGAACTGGGAACCTGGTACCCGATGGGCGGCATGCACCGGATTGTGAAGGCATTCGTGCAAATAGCTACGGAGCAAGGCGTACAAATAAAGTGCAACGAAGAAGTAGTACGCATTGAAATTCGCAAAGGCAAAGCCCGTTTGGTACACACCCGCCAGGGGAGCTACGAAGCCGACCTTGTAGTAGCCGGCAGCGACTATCAATTTACCGAACAAAAGCTCTTAGACCCCGACTTTCGGCTGTACAATCAACAGTATTGGGATACACGCACCATGTCTCCATCCTGTTTACTGTACTACTTAGGTATCAGCAAGAAACTAAAAGGTTTGCTGCATCACAACCTGTTTTTTGATGCCGATTTTGAGCAACACGCTTCAGAAATATACGCTAACCCGCGCTGGCCTACATCGCCCCTCTTTTATGTGTGCGCTCCTTCGGTTACAGATAACTCGGTAGCGCCCGAGGGTTGCGAAAACCTCTTTCTGCTCATGCCCATCGCACCCGGTCTGACAGATGACGAGCACACGCGCGAAAAATATTTCCGCATGATGATACAGCGCATCGAAGCACGCTTGGGCGAAAAATTTTCTGACCATATCATCGTAAAACGCAGCTACTGCATCCGCGATTTTGAGCAGGATTACCACGCCTTTAAAGGCAACGCTTACGGATTAGCCAATACATTGATGCAAACGGCGGTCTTCAAACCTAAAATGATATCACCCAAAGTGAGCAATTTGTTTTACACCGGCCAACTAACCGTGCCCGGTCCGGGCGTGCCACCTTCTATTATCTCGGGTCAGATAGTAGCCCGTGAAATAGATAAACGCATCCGTCAAAACCAATTGTAAACACAAAAACCTACTCCCTATGTTTTCTCTTTACGAAAAAACAGCCGGCTTGTGCAGCAAAATCATCACCCGCGAGTACAGCACCTCTTTCTCGCTGGGCATTCAAACGCTCCACAAAAAATTTCACGAACCCATCTATGCCATCTACGGCATGGTGCGTTATGCCGATGAAATTGTGGACACATTTCACGACTATAACAAAAAACAACTGCTTGAGAAATTTAAGCGCGATACATTTGAGGCCATTGCGGAACGCATATCACTCAACCCGGTGCTTCATTCATTTCAAAGAGCCGTACATACCTACGGCATTCCCCTGCATCTGGTAGAGGCGTTCTTCAAAAGCATGGAAATGGACTTGTACGAAACCGCTTACGGAGAGGCAGGATATCAGGAATACATTTACGGCTCGGCAGAGGTAGTGGGGCTTATGTGTTTGAAAGTGTTTACGGAGGGTGACGAGGTGTTGTACGAGCGTTTACAAAAGCCGGCGCGCGCCCTTGGCGCTGCCTTTCAGAAGGTAAATTTTTTACGCGACATGAAAAGTGATTACCACGAGCGCGGGCGTGTGTATTTTCCGGGAATTGACTTTACTAATTTTCGGGAAGAAAGCAAGCGAAAAATCGAAGCAGAAATTGAAAACGATTTTGCCGAAGCATACCGGGGTATTATGCAACTGCCTATAAGTGCGCGCGCGGGTGTGTTACTTGCTTACCGTTATTACTTGCGCCTGTTTGAGCGAATAAAGCGCGTACCGGTCAACCGCATGATGGAGGAGCGCATTCGCGTACCCGATTATGAAAAACTTACTTTGCTGGCGGGCACCATGGTGCAGCAGCAAGTGAGTGCTCGCCTGGCTTACTTTATCTAAAGCAGCCTCATGAAAAGCGTTTACCTGTTTATCAACGTCTTTACCATTGCCATACCCCTGCTGCGCTCATTTGAGCCGCGCATATATTTCGTTTCGAAATGGAAATTCTACCTGCCGGCCAACTTTATAACCGCTATGTTTTTTTTGGTGTGGGATTACTTCAAAACACGCTATGGCGTATGGGGATTTAATGACCGTTACATCCTTGGGGTGAAGTTATTCGGGCTGCCCTTAGAGGAAATTCTGTTTTTCGTTACTGTGCCCTACGCCTGTACGTTCATTTACGAAACGGTGTGTTTATTCCTGCGCGGTACGTACATCAAACTATCTCCCGCAAAAATATTGCGCAGCATAGGGTTTGCAGCGTTACTCCTTTCGCCTGTTGCCTTTACAAAGGCATACACATTTTCAGTGTTGTTTTTCGGAGGGATAACATTCACCGTATTTTCATATTTATTGTCCAATGTAATATTAGAAAAATTTATTATAATGTATCTTATCAGCGTTGTGCCCATGCTGCTGGTAAACGGTCTTCTCACGGGGCTGCCGGTGGTGATGTATAACGATGCGCACAACCTTGGCATACGCATACTTACCATGCCTGTGGAAGATTTTGCTTACAGCGCCATTTTACTGCTGATGAACGTGGGCTTATACGAGCATTTTAAACTGCGCAGCGCCCGCTGTGCTCAGGGTGAAAATCGCATGGCACACACGCTAATAAAAAACATAGTATGACGCAAGCCGGTACATGGATACATAACAAAACCGAGGTGCCCCGCGCCTTTGACCGCATTGCCAGCAGGTACGATTTAGCCACCGGCATGAGCCAGGGGTACCAGTATGACCTGGAGGAGAGTGTGCGCCGCATGCACCTCAGTGGTAAAGAACATGTACTGGACTTATGCTGCGGCACTGGCAAGTCAACCCTTGCCTGCCTGCGCTACTTACCGGAGGGGCGCGTTACGGGCGTTGACAATTCGGAGGGCATGCTCGCGGTGGCTGCCGAAAAACTTCGGCATGAGCTGGAGCAGGGCCGCGTACGCCTGTCGCAGCAAGACGCCATGCAGCTAACTTTTGATGACCAATCTTTTGATGCCGTGTTTATGGCTTACGGCTTGCGCAATATGCCCGACTACGAAAAATCGGTTCGCGAAATACATCGCGTGCTAAAGCCAGGCGGTAAACTTTGCATTCACGATTATTCATTGGCTGATCACCCGCTTGCCAAAATATACTGGGCAGCGCTTGGCTATGGTTTTATCGTGCCTTTCTGCACACTCATCACCGGTACGGCGGGCATTTACTTATATCTGATAAAAAGTGTCATGCAATTTTTACGCCCTTCCGAAATACAAAACCTTCTGGAGCAAAACGGTTTTACCGATGTGAGCATACAACCTCATGCAGGTTGGCGCAAGCCCATACTTCACTCGGTGATAGCCACTAAAAGATAACATAACTAACTTTACGATACGCGTATTACAAGCTATGCAAAAATCCCTTTGAGGGGAACACTCCACAGCGCATTTTCGCGTAGTCCTTCGTCCGTCATAATGTAGTTGGCAGCAAGAGCGCCTGAAGTATAGGCGGCTTCCATCAACATGGTGCAGTTATCCATTTTCACCCAATCACCGGCTAAAAACAAGCGGGGCGCTTCGGTTTTCACAGTGGGGCGACCGGCGTATTGATTTACGTGAAATCCCGGAAAATCATCCCGATGCTGAAAATACGTATGCAGGATTTTCATACCTTCCAACTCGGGAAAGTAATGATACAACTCACGCAGCAGGCACGCTTGTATTTCGCTATCATCGGTCAGATCGTGCGGCAGTGCATAGGAATGTAATTCAAAAATACCCCCTTGGTTTTCACGGCTCCACGCTTCTGACTCACGTTCCATTTTGTGGTAAAGTGTCACGCTGTCTAAACACTTCAGGCGGTCCGTAAAAACGAAAAACGGCAGCGATTTGTCTGCCTCAAACCGGTCGGTCCACAAGCGCAGCACAGCATAGCGCCCCGAGTGTTTTAACGCGCTGAGTTGCCGGTATAAAAGCGGGTGACGTTTCAATTCGGGCGAGTTTTCTACTAACCGTTTTGTGTGTTTTACATCGGTGCAAAGCACCGCATAATCATAGCGCCTGCCATTCACAATTACGTGGTCAGATGCTGTTGCGATGGTTTCAACAGGTGTGGCGTAGTAAACTACAGCGTTGTACTTATATAAAAATTTTTCTACATAAGATATAAAACTGTACTGAAAGTCGCTGTCCAGTACGTCATAAATTAAACCGTCTTCATTGCTCAGAAAATAAAAATGAAAACTCTTGATAAGCTCTGCCATGCTCATATCCTCGGGTTCAGCAAAAAAGGCGCGGGCAAACGAATTGAACACCAAACGCATGTATCGGTTCATACCGGTACGCGCGGCAAAGGAGGCAAAACTCTCCCCGTCAAACTTTTGAAAAGTGCGCTGCGGATGATAAGCGAGCAGATGCACAAAGGGCAAGCTGCGCGGATGCACGAAGGTTTTCCAATCGAGCATGCCGTAGCGACGCAGTGAAAGAATATTGAGGAGCGGTGTTTTGGCTAAATTGCGAAACCCTTGCTTCTTATTTTTATCGTACAGAATCGTGTAGTCGTCTATCGGTATAAGGTGCCTGTCAGCGCCAATTTTGTGCAGAAATTCGCGCAGGTTGTAATACTGTCTGAAAAATCCGTGAAAGCCGTGTTCGGTGCGCAGGGTTTGCCCGTGTGATTGAAACTCCCAACTGCCGATTTTGCCGCCCAGGTAGCGCTCCTTCTCGTACAGGTGAACTTCAAAGCCCCTCTCTGCTAAGTTGGCTGCCGCACTCATGCCGGCTATGCCTCCGCCAATTACCGCCACCGAGCGGGGCTGCGAAAGTTTTTCGGGTAGTGTGTTATCGGGTTGGCTAAGTGGTATGCGATATGATTGCAGTTTGTGGCGGATGAGAGTCCGGAGCATGGCGCTTCAGGTTTTGGTTCCAAAGGCGTGTAAACGCAAAGGTGAGTTCATCGGCTTGTATGAGCATGTCGCGCACATCGCGGCGGTCGTGCCAGTGTTTATTGCTTTCCAGAAATGCGATGTCTTCTTCTACGATGCGCATACTTTTGCGCAACATAAACCACTTGGCAAACCACGGATTAAAACGAAATATATTTTTCCAGGTAGTAATTTGTATCATCATCACATTTTCCGCATCTATCTCGTAAAAATGCTCATAGATTACTAAGCGGCGCTCCGGCATGGTAAAGTGTGCCGGAAAGTGAATGTCGAGTTTGCTGCTGTGCGGAAACCAGAACCCGAAATGTGTTTCTACCTTGTCTTGAAAACCAAAGTAAAGTTTTTCAAAAAAGCTGCCATCGTTTACACGGTAATACCAGCCCTGCAGCGCCTTGTCGGTAACTTGCAGATGATAGTCGGGTTTTTCGTAGCGTAAACTACCCATGAGGGTTTTGATGCTGTGGCGATGCACGTGGTTAATGTGGTGTGAGTCAAACAAACTCTCTGCCACCAGGCGGATGTTGGCTTTCAGCGTGTGGTAGTTGTAAACCATAGGCCATTCGTCCAGTTCACTGAAAGGCGGAATTTGCGCGGAGGTCTTTAATGGCTCATCGCCAAAATATGCCCACACGGCCCTGTGCTTCACCTGAACTTCATAACTTTTAATACAAGCTGCTCGCGGTATTTTTTCATCGGGCGGCAGCGAAGGGATGTGCTCGCATCGTCCGCTTGCGCCAAACTCCCACCCATGATACCCGCACTTGATACGCTCACCTTGCACATACCCAAGCGAAAGGTGTACGTTTCGGTGGCAGCACCGGTCCTCCAACACAGCCACCTGCCCAGAGGCAGTGCGATACGCCACCACTTCTTCTCCGCAGATTTTCCGTTTCAGGAGTTGACCGGGCTTCAGCTCGTCTTCAAAGCAAACGAGATACCATTGACTAGCTATGGTGCTCATTGATACGGTTAATAAACAGCAATAAAGTTAAAATGTTTAAGAGTTTGCCAATATTTTGCAACTAAATCTTAAACGAAATTATTTATGGAATACCAAGGTATTAAAAGTATTTCTTCGGAAGTCAGCGTTTAGGTAGCCATGGTTAAACATATCACTAAGTTGTAACAAATTATGATATGCAGCTATATGCGCACGCTGTTAACATAATGGAGGAACACATTCTGCATATTAAACAAATTGCTCACATAATTGTTTTAGATAAAAATAAAACGCTATGACAAAATCTAACTTATTGAAACTGCTGGTGATTTTCGCTGTATTCGCCATTGCACTCGGTTCTTGCAAAAAAGATGAAGAACCTAAGAAGAATATTGTTGATATCGCCAAAGAAAAGCCAGAATTCAGCACACTGGTGCAAGCCCTCACGCGCTCTGATTTAAGTACAAATTACGCCAATGTACTCAGTGGTGACGGTCCGTTTACGGTATTTGCACCTACCAACGCTGCTTTTACATCTCTGCTGAGTGAACTTGGTGTATCATCTTTGAATGATATTCCTGCTGCTACTCTTGAGGCCGTACTTAAATACCATGTTGTGTCCGGCAAGGTTCTTTCCTCATCTCTCACCAACGGGCAGCAGGTTACTACCTTGCAAGGATCTACCTTTACGGTAAATCTTACAGGTGGTGCTAAGATTACAGACAAGAATTCCCGTGTAGCTAACATTACTACCACTGATATTGAAGGCAGCAACGGCGTTATACATGTTATAGACAAGGTGATATTACCATAGTGGGGTTTTGGTAAAAACTGGGGGCGGTCAACTTGACCGCCCTTTTGTGTTTTTGTGCAGCACAGTTTTGTATTTTAAACTTTTTTTTGATGTGTTGCCAACTGTTTTATACTTCTGCCAGTAATTATTCACGATAGCAGAGAACATCCATTTACCCCTATAATTGTTGTAAAATCCACAAACTACTTCACCAGCAACACCATTCCTTTGCGCTCTACCTTCACACCGTCTTCAGCGGTAAATTGTATCAGATAAGCATAACCGCCCATGTCGGCCGGCTTGCCGTGGTCGGTGCCGTCCCAACCTGTGTTCGGGTCGTTGCTGATAAACACTAAACCGCCCCAGCGATTGTAAATACGCATTTCATATCCCTTGGGATTGCCATATATGATAGTAGGTTTGAATATGTTATTTTTCCCGTAAGGGGCAAATGCATTCGGAATGTAAATGATGGGCCTGTGCACAATACACAGTTCATTGCTCCAACTGCTTAGGGTATCGCGGTAGCCGTTCGGTAGCTGAAGGTCGTACTCCTGTTCCAGACGATAACAGAAAACTCCGTCCGGATCATGTAAAAATTGTTTTAGCGTATCGGCATATTCGTTTACGCCCGGCGGCATGATTTGCACCAACTGATACCCGCCGCCGGTGTTGCGATAGAGTCGTTGCTGCAACAAGGTGCTGTGCTGAAGTTCAAAATCGTTCCATTGCATCACCGCCAGATAGTAATCATACAACTCGCCTTTAAGACAGATGGTTTTCACATAAGGAGATGTGTAAAGGTTCTGGCAACTGTCAAATAAGGTAACCTGATAGTAGTAAGGATTTTTTTGCGGCAGAACGGCGCCTGACTGATCGGTGTAAGTATTAAACTGATATACCGGCGGCACGGCTGCATATTGCTCAATAGTTGAGTATGTAATGTTATTCACGCTGCGTTCGAGCCGCTGATAAATAAGGGCAGCGGTTGAGTCAATCATCCAGGTAAATTCTATTTGCTGGTTGTTATTTACCGTAGCATTCAGGATAAAATTGTACGCCGGTGTTTTCACCACAGTTGCCACCAGGCAGGCGATGTTACTCACCGAAGTTACATTCGTATCGGCAGCGCTTACAGCACGCACAAAAACACAAACCGTATCGCCATCGTTGAAGCCACCTGTGTAACTATACGTGAGGTTGCTGGTATCGGCTGTGCCCACCTGCTGAAAAGCGCCCCCGTTTACGCTGCTCCATATCTGATATTCTTTTACACCCTGCGGCCAATGTATGTAGCTGTTCCACGACACACTGATTTCGTTGCGGCAGATGACGGAAGCTGCAGATACGTGAATTGTGTTGTGATATTTAGTTACAAACGAGCTGAACGTCCAGCAACTGTCAAATGCGGCTATGGTGTATTCCAACGGTTCAGTGGTAGGATCGCCCACCGCATCGGTATAGGTATTGACAAACTGACCATACACGGTATCAATAGCGATTGCCGTTTGATTGGATGGCAGATAATAATAAATGACGTAACCGTGCGTTTGCGGGGAAGTACTGGGTATCCAGTTGATGATGGATTGACCGTTTTGAACTGTTACGTTTACTATTTGCGGAGGCGATGGCGGGTCTGTGCTCACCGTATCGGAATGTAGAGGCGTAAAGCCCGGACAATTGAAATCGGGTACTATGTAATAGTAAAGTGTTTGACCTAACGCAGCGCCACCTGTGTGTACGTAGTTGGTTTGTGTGGGATTTGTTATTTGTACCAATTGGTTATAGGGGCCGTTGGGTGATGTAGCGTAATAGATGGTGTAGCTAACAAACGGGCCGCATGTATTAGGGATGTTTGTCCATTCCAGTGTTACGTTGTTATTGGAAGCATCTTTGCGTACACACTGCAGGTCGGGCGGCAAAATGAACTGACTAAACACCTGCCGGGGCAATAAAACCGACAGAACAAACAGGAGCTTTAACAACGCCCGTACCATACAATCTGCAATGATACAATAAAGATTGTGTAATAAACCGTGTGGTTGCCTCATATCACATTCCTTAACAGGTTATCGGCAGATATACGGCAAAAATCGCTCGTTAGCCGACAATAACCCGATACATCTTCTCCGGATTAAGGTACTGGTTAGATAACTGCATGATACGCGCCGGAGTAATGGAACGTACCGCGTGCAATGTCTGATGAATATAATCAGTATTCAGATTGTAAATAATTAAATTTTTTAATGTTTCGGCATACTTAAACGGTCCGTCCACACTGCGGAGTATTCGCCCGCTCAGATAGTTTTGTACGGTCTGTAACTCATCTTCAGGTACCGGCTCGTTTTGTAACAGGTGAATTTCATTTTGTATTTCTTCTATCGCAGCATGGCATACTTCTTTGCCTACATCGGCAGTTATTTCCCAATAACCGGCGCGCGGATATGAAACCAGAGAAGAAAAAATTCCGTAGGTATAACCTTTCTCCTCGCGGATGTTCTTCATTAACCGGGAACCGAAATAACCCCCCAGCAGGGTATTCACTACACTTAATTCCAGAAAATCGGGATGCGTTTTGGAGATGCTGAGGTGGCCCATCGCAATGCTTGACTGAACGGAATCATGCCTGGAGAGGTGGATGTACTGTTGCTGGCTGGGCGATACGGTGTGTTCGGCAGGTATCGGGGGCCGGGCAACCGGTAGTTGACCAAAATAACGGTTTACGGCTGAATAGATTGAATCATCGAGTTTACCGGCCAGTATGATTTGCAGATTTCCCGTATGGTAATGCGTTTGAAAAAAACGATTTAAATCATCCCTGCATACACTGTCATAATCTTCCGGGTCTGCCGATTTGCCGTAGGGATGCTGATGACCAAAGAGCGCCCGGTGAAACTCTCGGCCCGCCACAAAGTCGTTTTTTTGGAGATTAACCAGAAGGCGCTGCTTCTGATTGCGGGTAACAGTTGCCAACTCTTCATCCGGAAACGCCGGCTCTGTAAAGATTTCGGCAAGAAGGGGGAGTACCTCCGGGATGTGCCTGCTGAGACCAAAAAGAGTCGCGCCTGCAGTTTCAACTCCGCAGGCATAATCGAGGTTAACGCCATAGTACTCTAAGTTATCAGCCAGTTCTTTACCGGTATGGGATCTTGTGCCTTCGCGGAGCATGCGATTGGTCAGCTGGCTGATGAGCTTGGCAGGTTCATACCACAAGCCGGCCCGGTAAAACAATTCAATTTTGACTACATCCTGCTCACCTGCGCTAACAGCATACACCGGTACCTTGTTATCAAGTGTAAAGGTATGAACCGGAAGTAACGAAAGTTCTGTAATGGGTTGTACAGGCGGAGCTACCGTGCGGTTTGGCATACAGGGTGCAAACGTACTATAATTTCAGACAGTAGCCACTGCAGAGTACATTGTAAATACCGGATGACTCGTTGTAACAAATGAGTTGCACAAGTTTGTAGTGCTATGGTTTTTAGCGAATATTAAATATCATTGCAATATTTGGAGGTATGGTTAGCAAATACTCATTATCAAGCGCAGCAACCATCCTTTGTTTGGTAACGGGAATGCACGCCGCAGCCGCCGGCGCCGTGAGCAACACTGATAGCTTAGCGCGGGTGTTGTCGTCTATGCCCGACAATATCACGAAATATAACTTTTGTGAAAGTATCATCAGGATGCAGGATTATGCTCACCCAGAAAACGCAATCCTGGCAGGCCGCACTATGGTAAGTGTGGCCGAAAAGCTTGGGAATGACTCATTACATGTAAGTGCGTTGGCTAGTTTATACGGTGTATATTATTTTATTGGCGACTTTGAAAACGCCATTGATTGTATTTTAAAAGCACTCAAAATTTGTGACAGAATAGATTCCCCGGTAATGCGCGCAGAGTTGCTCATGAGCACCGGTGTAACATACCGCAGCATGAACCAATTCGAAAAAGCATTTGAGTATTACAACAAAGGATTCGAGATAATGTATAAACACCCAATCGAATCCAAAATATGGCGTTATCTCATGAATGTGGGTATTTTATATGACGACTTGAAAAAACACGATTCAGCGTTGTTGTACATCAGTAAAGCTTACGTTTTTGCCCTAGAGGGAGGAGATACGGTAATGCTACCCAAAATACGCGGCAACTATTTTATATCCTTAATCAATGCAGGAATGTACCGGGAGGCAGAGAATATGCTGCCGGAAATCGGGCGTGCGCTGGAAAAATTAGATCCCAGGATGCGAGTCCAAACTCTCATCTATATATCTAAATTTTACATTAATAAAAAAGATTACACTACTGCCATGCAATATGCGCAAGACGCTTTCAAACTTTCTACGGCTATCAACTCCGTTTCTATGCAAAACGTGGCGCTCAATCACCTCAGCTATCTTTATGAGGTTACGGGCAACTACAAAGCTTCGCTGGAAACATATAAAAAAGCTGAAATCCTCAACGACTCTGTGCTGGGCCAGGAGCACATCAAAATGATTGAGGATTTGAATATCCGCTATGAAACGTACAAAAAAAATCAGGAAATCGAAAATCTTAATCTGCAAAAAAAACTAGATACACGTCAAAAATTAGCGCTCCTCATTATCACCCTGCTCACGGTTGCATTTGCTTTTATATTATACAAAAGGCAGTTGGCCATCCGCAAGCGCGACCGCGAATTGTTTGAAAAGAGCGAAGCCCTCCTTAAAACCGAGAAAATTCTTGCCGAAACAAAACTTCAGGCAGCCGAACGCGAAATAGAACATCAGAAAAATCAACTGGAAAGCAGTACCCGTGCTATCATTGAGAAAAACATGCTACTGGAAGAACTGAAAATGAAAATTTCGCAATTGAACTCTACCACCGAAAAAGCCACTGACGAAAAGCTGGAGAAAATCAAAGAGCTGATTGACTCGCAGCTACTTACCGAGGAACAGTGGAATGAGTTTCGCAAAAAATTTGAAGCCGTACACCGCACATTTTTCGTGCGCCTGAAAGAATTATACCCAGATATAACCAATGCTGAAATGCGGCTGGCTGCGCTGATTAAACTGAAGCTGAGCAACCGCGAAATGGCCGCCATGCTGGGTGTTTCAGAAGAAACTATATACAAAACCCGTTATCGGCTACGCAAGCGCATGAATCTGGAGAACGAGGCATCTATCGATGCTATTCTGCTGGAAAAATTCTAACCCGTTAATTATCAGATTTTTACCTCGCCATACAACTTGTCCGGAATTTTGTCCGATATTTTGCGGCTGTAGTGTCCATTCCTTACCGGAGAGTTCAAACGTAAGTTCGTATGCCAAAATTATATGCAACATGCCTACTGTTAACCTGCCTGTTATGTTCCCCGGCTTAAATCGTCAAAATATCGAAAAATCTGAAAAAACGATTACATGGCCGGTGAATTTGCACACCAGTGAAATACCTTCCCCCTCTCCCTGCAACCTGTATGTTCCGCATGAAGTTCTTGACGCTTGTGTAACATCCCAATCCGAACGTAATAATTCCGGAAAAACCTATTTGTAATCAGGGTTACTGATGAATTATTCCAGATTAAACTGCAAAAATTCCTACCATGCATATTGCCCGTCATCTTTTTGGGCATTGTATTTTGTTTAAAATGCTCATTATCAACTATTTATGTTTATAAATTTGCCTTTGTCCAAACTTTTGTCCCACAATTTGTAGGGTGGTTGTCCATTACATTGCCCTCAAGGCCGCCGTACTTTTAAACTGTGAAAATTACTCTTTACAAACCTGTTAAAATCCTTCTTTAAACCCTAAAACGATTCACTATGAAGCCAATTATTTCTCATCCGACCCTGACTCCCAACCCCGCACACAAATATGCTACGTTGAGTTGGAAAAGCTACACCACAAAAGAGGCCACCCTGCAATTACACAATGTGTGGGGTCGAATAGTAACTTGTCAAAAATTTTTGATAAACACCGGTGTTAATGAAATAACATTAGATACCAGCGAACTGGAACCAAATATTTATTATGTAAGCGTTTGCGATACAGATGGCACGCAATTTATCCAACAACTGATTGTAAAACACTAAATTGTATTAGTGGGTTTTAGACGGGGAGCGCCTCCTGTAGCCGGGGCGTCTCCCCTTTTTTTCAGATTGAATGTGAAGAAGCGGTCGATAACTTATGTATTTATCAAACAGCTGACATCCGCCTCATGGTCATACTCAACAGGAATAACTTGCAATTCGTTACAAAGAATATAATGCAGAAGTGCACAAAATTCATAAGTGCGATTTTTAAACATTTTGTAGCAAAACTTCAATAAGAACACGTGCATTACTTCAAAAAATCCAACATCAATGCCGAAGTAGTATCAGTACATTCTATCATAGGTACATGACCACAGTTGTCTAACAGTGATAGCTGCGCATGCGGAATATCGCGGGCAAACCGGTACGCGTGCTCGGCCGGTACAATGGCATCCTGCTTGCCCCATATAATTAGCGTAGGACAGGAGATTCGTTTTATTAAAGTCGTATCGGGGTAATTCGTATCGCCCGCCATGCGCAGCATGTGGCGGATGTTTCCTTCCCGGTTCGTGAGGATGTTGAGATATTCTACTTCGCGTGCATCTATTTTAGTGTCATCAGCATAGCATCTGCGTGCCCCTCCCCAACTTGCCCACTCCGGCAAACCTTTCTCCATCCATCGGGAAAGCCACCGAAAACGAATAATAAAAAGCCCTTTGGCTGTTTTTTCCAGATCATAACCGGCACTGGCGAGCAAAACAAGTTTTTTGACGCGCGCGGGATGCTCGGCAGCAAGATGCCAGGCCATCATCCCTCCCATGGAATTGCCTGCCACATAAAATGTATCTAACCGCAGTGTATCCAGGAAAAACCGGAAGAAATCTTTGTACAGTTGCGCAAACTCGGGTTTTTCTTCATTCACCGCAGGGCAATCGCTGAGGCCAAACCCCGGTAAGTCAACCCGAATGACACGATAACGCGTTTTGAGTTTTTCGGTAATCTTATTGAAATTGCGGTGATTGCCTCCGAAGCCATGGATCAGCAGCAGCGGTGTGCCCTCACCCTCGTCAATGTAATGAATTTCTGCATCACGCCACTTTAAATAATGAGAATGAGGAGTGGTAAACTTTTCTTTAACGTAGTTTTTGTTGTGTATTAAACTCGGGCGAAAAAAGCCGATAATTATGACCGCTGTGGCGAGTGTTACGAGAGCACCTACAGGATACAGAAATAATTTTCTCATGCAGCTTTACATGTGCAACTCACAAATAAAAACCTCGCCTGAACGTAAGCGAGGTTTTCATATTAACGCATAGATTATTTAACACCAAAGGCCTTTTTCACGGCATTTATGGCATTTAACTCTTCCCATGGAAAGAGTTTTACTTTCATCTTTTTCTCGTTGTGTTTGCCTTTATTAAACACTTTTACCACTTCGCGTGGGGTACGCCCCATGTGGCCGTAGCTGGCTGTTTCTTTGTAAATAGGTGTGCGCAGGTTGAAACGTTGCTCGATAAAGTAAGGGCGCATATCAAACTCGGGCATTTGCAGCAGGATTCGCGCGATTTCTCCATCGCTCATTTTCACTTTTGATGTACCGTAAGTATTTACATACAGCCCCATGGGTTTTGCCACCCCAATGGCATAAGCCACCTGTACGAGCGCCTCGTCACAAACCCCGGCAGCAACGAGATGCTTGGCGATATGCCGGGTGGCATAAGCAGCAGAGCGATCTACTTTACTGGGGTCTTTACCACTGAAAGCCCCCCCACCATGTGCACCTCTGCCACCATACGTGTCCACAATAATTTTACGACCGGTTAAGCCGGTATCTCCATGCGGCCCGCCTATTACAAATTTACCCGTAGGGTTGATATGATATTTGATTTTATCATTGAATAGCGACTGCAGCCGTTTAGGTAATTTTGATTTAACGCGGGGGATGAGAATATGGATAATGTCCTCTTTGATTTTTTTGAGCATAGCAGCATCTTTATCAAACTCATCGTGTTGGGTTGATACCACGATGGTATCAATGCGCAAAGGTTTGTTATCATCGCTGTATTCAACGGTTACCTGGCTTTTGGCATCGGGGCGCAGGTAGGTCATTACCTTACCCTCTCTGCGAATGGCTGAAAGCTCACGAAGGATCGTGTGTGCTAACTCTAAAGGAAGAGGCATGTAGTTGTCTGTTTCACGGCATGCGTAGCCGAACATCATCCCCTGGTCACCGGCGCCCTGGTCCTCAGGTCTTTTGCGCTCCACCCCCTGACTGATATCACTCGACTGCTCGTGGATGGCAGAGAGTATTCCGCAACTGTTGGCATCAAACATATACTCTGCCTTGGTGTAGCCAATCTCTCGAATCACTTCACGGGCTATTTCCTGTACATCCAGAAATGCCTTTGACTTAACCTCGCCCGCCAACACAACCTGACCGGTAGTGACGAGCGTTTCACAAGCAACCTTGCTTTGCGGGTCATATGCGAGAAAATAATCTATCAAATTATCCGAGATCTGGTCAGCCACCTTATCGGGGTGCCCCTCTGAAACCGACTCTGATGTAAAAAAATATGACATATTTCTGAATTTTGGAGCGGTGAAAATAGCAAAAGCGATTTCCCGTACAACACCAGCAAATTCTAAGGAGGACCCTATGCAATTTCACCTAACGAAACGAGTGCTTTCATAGCAGCTGCCTGTTCGGCTGCTTTTTTGCTATACCCCTCACCCTGTGCAACTAATCGCCCGTCTATCTCCAGATGTATAACAAAATACGCCTTTTTGTTTTTTTGTTTTTCTTGAGCAACGCGAAAGCGGATGCTCTTCCCCTCGCGTTGCACATAGTGATAAATACGGCTTTTATAGTCAGTGTTTGTTTCCTGCAATGCGTCCACATCCAGCATGTTTTGCAGGATTCTTTTTTTGATAAAGCGAGCCGTTTTGTCAAAACCCGCATCCAGATAAACGGCACCTACGAGTGCCTCAAAAGTGTTGCCGGCAAGATCCTTGGCGCTATCGCTCATACCCTTTCGGTTGTATTTCAACTTTTCCAAGAGGCCGAGCCGTTCACCAATTTCATTGAGCGTAGCCCTGTTCACGATGCGTGAGCGAAGTTCGGTGATAAACCCCTCTTCTTTATAGGGATATTTTTTGTAAAGGTAATCGCAGATAATGGCATCCAGTACAGAGTCGCCCAGCAGTTCAAGACGTTCGTTATTCTCTTTTGGGTCAGCAAAAAGAGAGCGGTGCTGGAACACCACCTCGTATAATTTGAGCTGCGAGGGTACAATACCCGTGACTGACTCGATAAAGGATGCCAGTTCTTTTTTTGAAGAAAATAACCGGTTGTAAACTTTTCTTATCAAGTTGTGTGATGTTGATTCTAAAGCATACGCTAAAGTATCAATTCCCGTAAAATAAAAACCGGACATAAACCACCGGTCGGTCGCCTTTGCCCCGGGCGCTGTCTAATATTACAGAGCCGAGTTTGGGGTGACGAAACTCAAGGTCGTCCAGAGGGGTGTTGTCTTTATCCGGTATTTTACTCACCACCCAACCGTCTTCTGACTTTAATTCGTTTTTGAGGGTCTGAGCAAAAATTTTTTGTTTTGATATCAGCTCCTCATCATAGTTACCAGACTCCCCTACCACAGCCACTACATCTAGTTGCGAGTCTTCAAAAGGGAATCTGTACAGCATTGTATATGATGCACCGGGAATCGTAACTTTAGAGGCATAAGTATATCGGTAATACCAGGGGTTGAGCGAGGATAACGCACCACCGCGAATGCTTGCCAGATTACTCTCGCGGTAGGCCTGAAAAATTTCCAAAATGGCTTTTTGCATAGGGGTTTTGGGTATGGGTATTGCCTGCCGGGGGGCGTGCTTATCGCCTGTAGCAGAAAAAATTTTTTTCTCCATGGCACTTCGCGCGCTGTCCGCTTTGGAAAGGGTTGCTGCTTCATCTTTCAGCTCGTTTCCGGGCACTGGGGAAGTTGTACGACCTGTAGTTTTATTCAAGCTTGTGCGCCGTGAACTTGAACCAGAAACACCAGTGCTGTTGTTTTCCGAAAAAGAGGGTGATGGAGTGTTCGTATTATACACCGCCAGGTCACTCGTATAGCTGAAAAATTTAATCCATTCAATCGTATCTTTTCGGTAGAACTTTATCAGCGCGGCATGTGGAGGCGCAACTGCAAGCAGTAAATCGTTTGCTAAAAATGTACCACCATTAAACCTGCTAAGGAGAGTATCAGGCGGCATAATAATTTTTATCTTGTATGGGAAATCCGCTTCGTACTCTCTGAATTTAATACCGTTAACTTCACAGTTATGACCGGCCACGAAAACCGTATCAATCATATCGCCCCGGAAACCGATTTGAATTCCGGCATGAGTGTTCGCACCGGTTGGGTCTAATCGCCAAAAGAAATTAAAACGTTTGTGCTCTTCACCGTTTCTTTTTTTCCCCAAAGGGAAAAGTAGCTTATTGCCGGTAAAGTACTGGGCTGTTGAAATAAAGCAAGCAAATAACAATGTAAAGCTTAAAAAATAACGTAACATCTACACGAAATTTCTCATGTAACAACGCAGCAAGGTTAATGCAATATGTATAATTAGTAAGTTAAAAATGAATAATGTATGTGAAGACAGGCGCGTTACTGTTAATTATCGTAACATTGTACCATGGGCATAGAAAAAATTATCGGGCGTTTGCGTTTTGCTTTTGAGCACCACTGCTTCGTAAAACTTACTTTGTCAAAACCAAGGCGTACCGATGTTGAACTTAAAAATGTCTATTTCAGACCCGTTATATTGAAATCCGGAACGAAGTGGCAGGCAGTGTATCGTTATACTAAGAGAGATGTGACAAAAAATTACGCTCCGGAGGAAGCCATTCAGGAAATCACAAAACTTATAAGTACAGATTTTTATGAAGCCACTTTGCTCACTACCGGGGAAGTATGCCGGATTATTCAATATCCAAACGGAAAATGGCTGTGGCGGGAAAAGAAAGATGGGGCCCGCACCGTCAATACTTTGCACGATAGGCAAAAACATACAGTCATTTCTCCCGACAGGCCTTACCTATATGCATTGGGGATAACAACCAAAACCGGAGAAGTACGACAGGCAATGTTTCATAAATACAGACAAATTGTGCGTTATCTGGAGTTACTGACTCCTGAACTTTCTGCACTCCCGGGCGGCACAAGGTTACGAATTACCGACATGGGGAGCGGCAAGGGATACCTGACTTTTGCTTTATATGATTACCTGGTTCATCAACTTGGCAAACCGGCAAAAGTTACCGGTGTAGAGATGCGCGAAGAGTTGGTAAAAAAATGTAACGATTTGGCTGAGCGCTCCGGATTTTCGGAACTCAGATTTGAGGTGGGGCAAATATGCGATGCCTACGCTGCCGGTGCAGATGTGGTTATCGCGCTGCATGCCTGCGACACAGCAACCGATAGCGCCATCGCTGCCGGTATCCGAAACAAATGTAAATTAATCGTGTGCGCACCTTGTTGCCATAAACAACTGCGGCGGGAATACCATCCCACATTTCCCCATACCTGTATAACGCAATTCAACATTCTGGAAGAGCGATTAGCCGAAATGCTTACCGATACAATCCGGGCTATGATGCTACAGGCATTCGGGTATCAAACTAAAGTAATGGAGTTTGTGAGTGCGGAGCACACTGCCAAAAATCTGCTCATAACGGCCTCGCGCAAACGCGAAATGACACAACCCGATGAAGAAATTCTGGAAAAAATACGACTGCTGAAAAATTATTACGGAGTTCAGACCCATGCGTTGGAAGTTATGCTGCAACTGCACGGTCTTTAAACAAATTACAATTTGCTCAAAATAAAAACATCACTATATGACAATACAGGAAGCCCAGCAAACTGTTGACCGGTGGATACAAGAGCGCGGCGTGCGTTATTTCAATGAACTAACCAATATGGCAATTCTCACCGAGGAAGTTGGAGAAGTGGCTCGCCTCATTGCCCGTAAATATGGAGAGCAGAGTTTCAAAGAAGGCGATGCCCGAAATGAATTGGCAGATGAGCTTGCCGATGTATTGTGGGTGCTGATTTGCCTGGCAAACCAGACAGGGGTAGATCTTACGGAGGCGTTTCAGCGAAATATTGCCAAAAAAACAACGCGCGATGCAGATAGGCATATAAAAAACGAAAAGCTCAAATAGCTAACGGTCACCGGGCATTTTTCGTTGACTATCCGTAATAGAACGGTTACTATAATCCTGATTAATCACTTTACACGTTGGCAGATTTTTACTGAGCGTGATGGTGGCATTTTCGTTGATGTTATTGTAGCTGACATCCAGCTCTTTCAGGTTTTTCATTTGGTACAATTTCAATTTATCGGTTTCGAAAGCCCATCGCAGGTTCATGGCTAAATTCAAATACCGAAGCCCGTTTAGTTGCTCAAAACCTTCAGGGAGTTTATCTATATCGTTTGCTTTTAGATTTAGATATTCCAGATTTTTTAATCGTACGATATTGGTTGGCAGGGTGGTGATGAGGTTATCGCGCAAATCGAGTTTTTTGAGCGATACAAGAAGATCTATACATGCCGGGAGTTGTTCAATCACATTATCGCGCAGCGAGAGGGTATGCAATCGGGTTAGTTTGCAGATTTCATCAGGCAGCGATTTGATTTTATTCTCTCTGCGGTTGAAAAAGTTGTTATCTAAATTCAGATATTCCAGCGATGTGAGTTGTCCGATTTCGGGTGTTACTTCGCTGATGGCGTTGAGTGATAGATCTAAATATTTGAGGGTGGGAATTTTAGTAATGGAAGGCGGGAAAGCGGTGAGTTTATTTAGGTTGACCGTGAGTGTTTCTAGTTGTGTAAGTGCCGAAAAATACTCTGGTAAGGCGCTCAGCTGATTACCGGAGAGATGCAAGGTGCGGAGTTTTTTCAGATTGCCGAGGCCAGGGCCGAGGTCTGTAATTTGATTCATGCGCAAACCCATTTCATAATAACTAAGGTCTAACACTTCCAGGTTTGTAAGATTGCTGATGCTAACAGGTAGTGCAGTAAGGCGATTTGCCTTTAGGTTCAGGACTTTAAGTGCAGTGAGTTTACCAATATCTACCGGCAGATTTTCCAGAAGGCACTGTTGCAGAATCAACTCTGTTAAGCCCGGTATGCGGCTGAGTATGCCGACTACCTGACTGAGATTAAGTGAAAGGTTTTCAGACAGATTAAGGTGTCTTAACTGTTGCAGGTTAGTAAAAGAAGGCGGTAGTTCGCGGATGTCGTTTACCGCCAGGTTCAGTCGTTGAAGAGATTTTACTTTTCCGATTTTATCGCTTAACGACAGTAATCCGCTGTAAGAGAAGTTTAAATATTCTACGTGCATGTATTGTAACCGCTCAAACACCTCATCGTCATACAAGTAACTGTTGTGTTCAAGGTTGAGAGTGCGTAAATTTTTGAGATAAATAAAGGAGTCGGGCAGTGTGGTGAAATGATTGTTTTTAAGATTGAGTTCGCGTAGTCCGGTGAGCTTTTTGATGTTTGCAGGCAAATTTTTCAGCTCACAATCTTCTAAACTCAGATGGGTTAATTTGGGCAGAGTAGCCAGTTGTTCAAACAGTTCGTACAAATCAAGCTTTTTGCATCGCTCACAGGTGAAAGACGAGAGGTTAACCAGTTTCTTAATGTCATCCCGCAACAGGGGTTTGGGATAGTTTTCAATACGCAGCGATGTGGTACCGGCAATATTGCTGAGCGCCTCATCAATACGGCGGTTGGCGTTAATTTCATTGGCATCTTCAGCGGCTTTGCGGGCGGCTTCAAATTTTTTGAATATGATTTTGTTTATGGAGTCCCTTTCGGCAGGCGACAGTTTGTTCCAGTCGTCCTCGGTAAAAATTTTATTGCTCTGCGCTATAGCGCCTGCTGCGCAAAAACACAAGAGCAATGTATGTATGAAACGCTTCATCGTACAGTTAATTTTCTAATACATTACGATAGGTGAATACAGATTTGTATGGTGCGGTATGTTTTGTGGATTATTCTATCTTCTCCGGGCGCATCTGCGGAAAGAGGAGAACTTCCTGTATGCTCGGCTGATTGGTCATGAGCATAGCCAACCGGTCTATGCCAATACCAATACCTGAGGTGGGCGGCATGCCGTATTCCAACGCGCGCAGGAAATCGTAATCTATATACATAGCTTCATCATCGCCCCGCTCCATCAGTTTCATTTGCTCTTCGAAACGCGCGCGCTGGTCAATCGGGTCGTTCAACTCGCTGTATGCGTTTGCCAGCTCCTTGCCGTTTATCATCAGCTCAAAACGTTCCACCAGGCCGGGCTTGCTGCGGTGTTTTTTGGTGAGCGGACTCATCTCAATCGGGTAGTCCATCACAAATGTGGGTTGTATGAATTTTTTCTCACACAATTCACTGAAAAGTTCATCAATCAATTTGCCTCTGCCCATGGCGGGGTTTGTTTCAATATGATGTTTCCGGCAAAGCGCTCGCAATTCTTCTTCGCTCATCGCACTCACATCTTCACCCGTAGCTTCGCGAATGGCATCCAGTATGCCGATGCGCCTGAAAGGAGCTTTAAAACTTATTACATGCTCTCCCACTTTTATTTCCGTAGTACCATGCAGCGCCAGCGCGATTTTTTCGAAAAGTTTTTCGGTGAATTCCATCATCCAGAAATAATCTTTATATGCCACATAGAACTCCAACACCGTAAACTCGGGGTTATGTGTTCGGTCCATGCCTTCGTTTCGAAAATTGCGGCTGAATTCATACACAAAATCAAAACCTCCTACGATGAGGCGTTTCAGGTAAAGCTCGTTGGCGATACGGAGGTAAAGGGGAATATCCAGCGCATTGTGATGGGTAACAAACGGGCGCGCTGCCGCGCCGCCGGGGATGGTTTGCAACACAGGCGTATCCACCTCTATACCTCCGTGCTCGTTCAAAAAATCGCGTATGGTTTGAATCATCTGCGTACGCTTTAAAAAAGTATCGCGTACACCGGGGTTCACGATTAAATCTACATATCGCTGGCGATAGCGGAGCTCCGGATCTGCAAATGCGTCATGCACTACGATATTGCCATTTTCATCTTTGGTTTCTTTCACCACCGGTAGGGGGCGCAGCGCTTTTGCTAAGAAGGTAAACTCTTTTACGTGAATGGTTATTTCACCGGTTTTTGTTTTAAAAACAAAACCTTTCACCCCGATGATATCTCCAATGTCTAAAAGTTTTTTTACTACTTCATCAAAAAGCGGAGCCGTTTCTCCGTTCATCAGGTCATTACGCGAAACGTAGAGTTGAATTTTACCGTGTTGATCTTCCAGGTGCATAAAGGCGGCTTTCCCCATCAGGCGAATTGCCATAACACGGCCCGCAATGCTTACATGCTCAAAATTTTTAGTATTTTCATCATAGTGTGTCAGTATCTGGCGAGTGTTACAGTTTACTTCAAAAGCAGCAGCCGGATAAGGATTTATACCGAGCCGTTCCAACTCTTTGAGCTTTTCGCGGCGGATAATCTCCTGTTCACTCAGTGTGGCATTCATAAGTTTATTCTGTCAGCCCGCGAAAATAACAAAATCATTCACCGTACATGTTGAGATAAATCCACATATTACCAAACCCTTAATTTTGCTGATATATTTTTAATTTTTAAAATCTTATTTTCATTTTTGTTTGGAAATTGCTTCATCATTGAGCCGATAAAATTCAAAAAGTAACTCCAGAAACCCTCTTCACCTTTTCGTAAATATCACGCACATGTTTTCTTTCTTCTGTAAAAAAGACAAAGGGCAAATCTTCTGGGAGTGGTTTGTGAATAATAAAACCCAACTGGAAAAAATGATAGACAATCTGGGTACAGAGAACAACGACTTAACTTTCTTTCGTGATACGACAGAAAAACTCAAGGAGTTTGATCCTGCACTTTATGCAGAGTTTACATACAACAAAGAAACAGGTAATTATGTAATCGTCATTACACCCAACGGTATTCGTAATGGTATAGAGCCAACCGAAAAGATTGTTTCCTGTGCCCCTGTGATACCCCGCTGGGAGGTACGCAAATACCGCAAACCCACCAATGATAGGGTAGAAATCAAGTTCCAAGGCATTTCTTTGCAATATGATGACTTTAAGGTGCTTCGGGAGTATGATAAAGAAAGCCATAAAATGCACATTGCCCTGCTGATGAAAGAGTTTGATCCGATGGATGAGCGATACGGGCATCTCGGTTTTTTGGCATTGGATCATTACGTAGGTGAATATAACGTGATGACTTGTATCGGGGGTATTGATTTTGCTAGTATAGACGATTTAGAACCCAATGCGGAAACTATTGATTTATTTACGCTGCGTCAAGAAATTGAAAAGATTTTTTACGGTTAACGGTTACACTATCTGATTAGCGCGTTATGTAAAGCCACAAACGTTGAAATCAACCCGTTCCGGTAAAAGATTTTATACTTATTTTCTCAATGTTTACTGTAAACCATGTATGTACGTGGGGCGCCTTGGTACTGTTCCTATCATGAAAAGGTTTTTGATTGATTCCCAGCTTGTTGTTCAGTAAACTCTTTTACCTTTACTTCTAATATCAAACTTATGCGTAGCTATCTGATTACCGCTATGCTTCACTGTGCGTCATTTATTTATGTAAATCCATGTCAGGCACAGCTTCTCAACCCAAGTTTCGAAACCTGGTATAGCGACCCACCGTGCTATAAACCCACCAGTTGGAATGCAACATGCCAGGTTTTACCTATACCTATCATTGACTCTCTAAAGCCAACCGATACATTTCCGGCGCTGACAGATGGAATATACGCAGCAAGATTTCGTAATTCGGCTCCTTATTTTGAAGGACCAGGTCCAGCTTCACTAAGTCAAACCTTCCCGTACAAAATTTATATGGACACCTTACATTTTGATTACAAGTTGCTGAATTACCTGGCGGGCGCCAACCTCAAACTTTTAATCAATAATGTCGCCATCTGGTCTATTCCACCTACTGCTATCGGTGTTTTAAATCATGCTTCCATACCTCTGCAACTACATCCGACTACCAATAACATCAACTTAATTTTCGAAATACAACCTACTTACTTACCTTTTATGTCATACGGTTACATAGATGTAGCCATAGACAATATTCGTTTCACACCCGAAAAATCCTGTGAAGCATATTTCAACCTTCAGGTCTATCAGCCCCACACCGGCTACTTCTTAGGGCAGAACTTAAGCATAGGTAACGGACTTTCGTATCACTGGACTTTTGGTGATGGAAATTCCTCAAATCTTCCGTATCCTGTACATATATATAATACACCAGGAAATTACACTATTTGCCTTACTGTAAGTGACACATTGGGGTGTGTCAGTACTTACTGTGACAGCACTTTTTACCTAAACAATCCGACCGATAGCAACATATCTCAACTGGTGATACTACCGGATAGTTTTCAGGTTCCGGTAATGGTTCACGAAACACTTGATGCAAATCCAACCTCAATCCTTGTGTATCCCAATCCTGCGGATAGCTATGTAACTATATCCGTAAATAACCACACTGTAGAGCGCATAGTAATGATGGATGCAAACGGAGCCATTTTAGGAAGTGTAGAAGGACAGGGAGCTAATCAGTTAGATATACGACACCTGCAAGCCGGAATATATTTCTTGGAGATAAAACTTACTTCGCAACATACTCAGTCACATCCTGTAATATACCGTGCAAAGTTTGTGAAACATGTTTATTAAATCTCTGTCAACAGAACATGTAAAAGCTGATATTTTAGAACAGAGATGGTTTCGCTATCATCATGTAGATAGTTCATTGAACGATTTGAGTATTCAACAGGTCGTAATACCCGGGAACATTTTGCCGGGCTATCTGTGCTATAACCAACCGCAACTCTCGGCAAATTTGCCACTCGCGCCATTACCGGCAGCGCACCGGTAAACTGTATTTTGTGCTTTTTATCTCTGTAAGAACAGCGCCGGAGTGTAGAGTGTCAGCAAAAAGTGAACGTAAACAGATACAATCTGTAAAGTACACATGTTCGTTTGGCAGGTTTCTTATTTGTGTCAAGCCCTCCTACAGCTTGTATAACATATTCTTCCAAGTTACGGATTTTTTATACTTTTAGGTAACCTATCTTCAAACTATGAAAATTATATATCTGTTCACAGGATGTTTTGCGCTGCTTTTTGTGCAAGCGCAAATCAGCCAGCCCTCACAACCGCTGAGCGGCCCGGGCGGTAAAGATTACATACACGGCAGTGTCACCATTTACGATTACGGCACCAACGGTAATGGCAGTGACTTCTGGCTGTACGAACCTGCCAATCCCACGCCTGATTCAGCCAACGTAGTGGTGTTTATTCACGGCCTGGGTATGACAAACCCCAAATACTACGGCGCATTCATCAAACATTTAGTACGCAAAGGAAATATTGTCATCTACCCGCGCTACCAGAAAGACCTCACCAGCAGTAACTCCACATTTAACGATAGCTGCGCCAAAGGGATCCTGCGCGCATTAGACACGCTCAAATTGCCCGGCCATGTAAAACCGCGCCTGCAAAATTTTTTCATCCTTGGCCACTCGGTGGGTGGTATCCTCACCGCAAATATGACTATGCTGCATCAGCAGTACGGCCTGCCCAAACCGCTTACGGCATTCAGCATGCAGCCCGGCGCCTCTTCCTTTTTAATGAGCAGTTATGCGGCATTTCCGCCCGATGTAAAATATCTGATTGCCGTAGGTGAAAATGATATCATTGTGGGTACCGGTCCGGGGCAAACGCTCTACAATCAAACCACTCAGGCGCCTACTACACATAAAAATCTAATTAAACACGTGGCAGATAACCACGGCTCGCCTCCTATTACAGCCACCCACGATGAGCCAGGCGCGCCCGATAACGACTTTGACAACGGAGAAACCAACCTTTTTATTCAGTTTACTAACGGCAAAGTGGACGCAGTGGATTACTTCTGCTTCTGGAAACTGCAGGATGCCTTGATGGACTGCGCCCTGCACAACCAAAATTGCGATTATGCTTTTGGCGATACGCCCAACCAGCACGGCATGGGGTATTGGAGCGACGGAGTTCCCGTAAAAAAGTTGGTAGTTACTCCTTCGTCCACGAGCGGCACTACTGCAGAAATCTCCGAAAATATTAAAATTATTTTACATGATAATTTTATACAAATCATGTATCCGTTGGGCTGGCAGCACAGCGAAAAACTAACCTTGCGCATTTTCGACACAGCCGGCCGATTAGTACAAAGTTACGAACCGGGCACTACGGATGGGCTTGTGCCTTTTACAGGAGGCAGCGGACTGTTTTATTATCTCTTAACCGGTACTGGCGGAAGTTTTTACAGCGGTAAATTATACCTTCAAAAATAACGGGAAGGCGCCGCTGTTTTTAACGCAGGCATCACATTCAGCCGGGTAATCAACGTTGATTAAGTAATAATGTTATTGAAGTAATCGTTTAGTTACCTCGGTGAAATTTACATTCTTGATATATCCTGATTATTTGGAAAGTGTTTCTATATTTAGAAGTAACGTAGTGTTGGAGCAAAAGTTAAGGGTTATGAGTTTGCAGGGATTTGGTTTTATGCGGGTCGCCCGCCCGGGGGCGGGCGACCCGCGAGGTTGTGCAAAATTTTTGTGATGTGCCTTGTCTTTGCGCCCGGGGCGCGGGCGCGAAGTGGACAATAATGACCTGAACACTACAGTGGTTGGACGAGATGAAGTTGTATGGCCACTGTATCGTTTCGGGTGAGGGATGCGGAGGGCGCGAGCGCAGCGAAGCGGCCGCGCCCGCACCGTTGAAAAGCAATCCACGCGCGGGCGCGGCGGGAGCGACAGCGTACCCCGTAGCAAGCCCGACCCCGCTGCTGCGCGTAGCTGTGCGAAGCGCAGCAGCGGGGGCACCCCACAATAATTAAATCAGAAAATTAATTGCCTCGCAGTGAAATAAATTATAGAAAGCTGATGTAAAAACTAACGCGGCATTAACAGCGGTGTGAAGGCAATTGAACGAATACAGGCGCTTAGCGATTACTTGCTCTAGTTAAACAGTTTGCACTAAGTGATTATCTGCGTTTTCTGAAAATTTTATTGCGGTTGTGGCGCTTTTTGCGGTTGCCGTTGCCGTTGTTCATCAGGTGCGCCGGTTTGAATTTGTTGGCGCGCGCCAGCGAACTGATGTCCTGATCTTCGGTAATTTGCAGTTTACCATCAGAGAGGATGAGGAGGTCGTTTTTGATGGTGAGGTCGTTTACTTCTTCTTTACTCCAGTTCTGATAGACCATTTTCATAAAGTTTCCGATACACTGGGTAAAGGCAGCTTGCTTTTCGGGGTCTTCGGTGGCGATGCATTTTTCCACGAGGCGCTCCACGTATTTACCATAATGTTTGAAGCGAATCTTGCTTTGCGGATACGGGAGGCGCTCCGGTTTTTTGTATAACTCCTCGCGCTTTACGATAGGATAGGGCGCATCTACCTCAAGTTTGAAATCGCTGATGATGAAGAGCTGATCCCACAATTTATGGCGAAAATCCTCAATATGACGGAGCTGCGGATTGAGTTGGCCCATCAATTCAATGATTTCGCGAGCAAATTGATTTCTGCGCACAGGGTCAGCAGTAGCTACGCAATTTTGAACAATCTTTTGTACGTGACGGCCGTACTCTTTGAGCACAAGTTTGGGACGCGCGGTGTTGTATTCCATGCTGATAAATTAATGTAAAATCAAATATTGTCGCGTTGCATTGTTTAGGGTACCACGGGCGAACCTGAGGAGCGGGGGGCTGCCCCTTACTTCCGGCTTTACACGCCGCTGCGGATGATTTTCAGCCTGGCAAACTTGAGCATAATTTTTTTAATCCCCAAATCGGCAAACTGAACGGCGGCTATGCGGTTTGTTCCCGCGCCCTCAATGGCGATTATCTTGCCCTCGCCAAATTTTTCATGGAACACTTCCATGCCTGCTTGCAGCAGCGCCGGATCGTCTGCTGTGAACGGTCCCTCTGCGGGCGGCGTGTGTGTACGCGCAGAAGACGTGTGTGAAGTATTTGCACGCGGAGGGGTAGAATTGCGCCACGATGGTACGGCGGGGCCATAGTTTTTATCGGCTGCTATGCCGGCATAATTGGTCAGTTCACGCGGTATTTCGTCAATAAAGCGGCTGGGCTCGCTGAAGTGTAACTGCCCGTTGCGATAGCGGGTGTTGGCATACGTCAAAAACAGTTTTTTCTCTGCACGCGTGATAGCCACATAAAAGAGCCGGCGTTCTTCCTCCAGATCTTCAGCGCTGTAAAGCGACTGCATGGAGGGAAAGAGGTTCTCTTCCAGACCTACCACATACACCACCGGAAACTCTAACCCTTTTGCCGCATGCACTGTCATCAGCTTTACGGTATCGGTGTTGCTTTTTTCCTTTTCATCGCCTGTTAGCAGCGCTACATTTTGCAAAAATGCACCCAGGCCTTTGTCGGCTGGCAGCGCATCGTCTGATGTAACTTCGTCATCTTCGGTAAACTCTTTGATAGAGTTGAGCAACTCCTGCACGTTTTCGTAGCGGTTTACTCCTTCAACGGTTTTATCGCTGTACAGTTCAGCGATGAGTTTCGTGGTTTTGCCGATGTGCAGGGCGAGGTCATACGCATTCATTTTGGAAAGCAACGCCCGGAAACTGTTTATCATCAGAGCAAATTCTTCGATGGCGTTCAGCGTGCGCGGGGCTACGTTGTACGCCCGGATGTTGGCAATAACATCCCACATACTTTTGTTTTCGTTAACGGCCGTGATGGTAATTTTATCTATGGTGGTTTGGCCGATACCGCGCGCCGGATAGTTGATTATTCTTTTCAGCGCTTCCTCATCGTGGGGATTGATGGTAAGTTTTAGATACGCGAGGTAGTCCTTGATTTCTTTGCGCTGATAGAAGCTCATACCGCCGTAGATGCGGTAAGGCACATTGTGCCGGCGCAGGGCTTCTTCAAAAGCGCGGCTTTGCGCATTGGTGCGGTACAGAATCGCAAAATCGCTGTAGCGGTAGTGGTCGCGCATGCAGAGCTCGAGGATACTGTCGGTGACCCAGCGGCCTTCGTCATTATCGGAAGGTGTTTTGATGATTTTTATCGGTTCGCCTTTTTCGTTGCGGGTCCATATTTCTTTTTGAAGCTGGTTTTTGTTGTTGTGGATTAACTCATTGGCGGCTTTTACGATTACCTGTGTACTGCGGTAGTTCTGCTCCAGCTTAAACACTTTACAATCGGGGTAATCGCGCGTAAAGTGCAGGATGTTGTCAATCGTTGCACCGCGAAAGGCGTAAATGCTTTGTGCATCATCGCCCACTACGGTAATGTTGTGAAACACATCGGCAATACGCCTTACGATATCGTATTGCACGAAGTTTGTGTCCTGAAACTCATCAATCAATACATACCGGAATTTGTGCTGGTATTTGTACAGCACCTCGGGAAATTTGTCGAGGATGAGGTGTGTGTTGAGCAGCAGGTCATCAAAGTCCATCGCTCCGGCTTTGAAGCAGCGGTCGCAATACATCTTGTAGAGGAGAGAGGTTTCCGGCCTGCGCTGGCGCTCGTCTTCTATGCGCAGGTCGGGGTCAGCGGCATACATGTCGGGGGTGATAAGGGAGTTTTTAGCTGCAGATATGCGCCATTGCACCAACGCGGGCTTGTAGATTTTATCATCCAGGTTTCTTTCTTTGATGATAGATTTGATGAGGGAACGCGAGTCATCGGTATCGTAGATGGTAAAGTCGGGGGGGTAACCCATTTTGGGGGCCTCTACGCGAAGCACGCGGGCAAACACAGAGTGGAATGTGCCCATAAAAAGCCCCCTCGCTTTGGCGCCGCAGATGCTCTCAATGCGGCGGCGCATGTTTTCGGCTGCTTTATTGGTGAAAGTGAGCGCCAGAATACTGAACGGATCTACTCCGATATTGATCAGGTGGGCAATGCGGTAGGTTAGCACGCGCGTTTTACCCGAGCCGGGGCCGGCAATAATCTGCGTAGGGCCCTCGGTGCTTAACACCGCTTCGCGCTGCACATCATTCAGTTCTTCTAAGTAGTTCATGGAGTGAAAATAAAAGGGCGCAGAGCTGCAAAATTCCGTAATTATGCACAATGTTTGTATATTGACAATTATTTGATACGTGATTTACATCATCATATTCCTGCTCGTAGGGATTGTTTTGGCAGGGTTACATCGGATTCTGTTGGTTTCGGCAAACATACGCGCTCCGATATTGCGCAGATACCTGCGGTGGGTGTATCGTGGCGATTTTGACTTGTGCCGCAACGAATTGCAGCACATGGGTTTTTACCTCTTGCTCTTACCGCACGAACAGGAGGAATTTCTGTACCGCGTATTTTATCTTACGAAAAACAAATTGTTTGTAGGACGGGAGGGGTTGAAAATAACCCCCCAAATGAAGGTGCTCGTTTGCGCAGCCCTGGCACAACTGACTTTCGGTTATAGCCAATACAGTTTGCCGCGTTTGGTAGCGATATATCTGTATCCGGGTCCTTTTTTCTCAAAGCGCCTGCAGGTACAAGTAAAAGGGCTGAGTATTGACTCACACACACTCATGCTCTCCTGGCCCGATTTCTGCAAGGGTTATGCCTCGGCTACCGATGGCATTAATCTGGGCCTGCATGAATTGTCACACTCCCTGTGGACCTACATGCAATACCTCAACAGCGATTTTACTGATATAGCGCTGCTGAAACTTCGCCTGCACCGCCAAACCATCCGGCAAAACACACCGGAAAGCGACCCTCTGTTCAGGGATTACGCCTTCACAGACGACCAGGAATTTTGGGCTTGCTGCGTGGAAATTTTCTTTGAGTCACCACTCAGGTTTGAGGTAGAACACCCGGAGTTGTACAATTTGATGCGCAAACTATTGCTGCAGGATATGGCTGAGCGTTGGAGACGGATAAGAAAAAATTAGTAATAACCGTACGGAACTTGATTGTTGCGGCAGATGTACCCCGGTGTGATGTCATTACAACCGGCGCCTGTTTGCAATTGTAAGGGGCGAAACATAGCCGTACATCACAACTGTAATAATTTCCAAAAAGCGCACAGCATGATGCGGGCGCTGCCAAAAAAACTCCTCAGATGCTGTGGTACAGGTTTGTATCCGAATGTGATGGATGTATTTTTGAGATAAATGGCAATAAGCTAATGCGTGTTATTCCTGAAAACATATTCAATTTGCCAGCAAAGCGAAAGGTTTTTCATTACGGAGAACGCGCTAAAATTTTTTTTAATCATATATTTAATTTTTATGTAACTCCCCCTAAAGATTATGTCATCTAAATTTTTCAATAACAACCAGCGAAATCTGTTTGATAAGTTTTGCGGCATCATCGAAAACATGAAGGGGCTGTATGCCTTTTATGCCGTAGTCGCTTATTTCCGTTCTTCAGGGTACTTTGCTCTGCAGCCCTATCTGAAGAATGTGAAACAAATTAAAATTCTGGTGGGCATTAATGTAGATCAAATGTTTGCCGAAGCGCACCGCAAAGGGCTTATGTTCTTTGGTGATGCTATAAAAACCAAAGAAGAATTTCTGAACTGGTTTGTGCAGGATATCCGCGAAGCAAAATACGCTAAAGAAGTGGAAGACGGTATTCTGCAGTTTGTACAGGATTTGATTGACGGGCGCATTGAGGTAAGGGCGCACACTTCTAAAACACTTCATGCAAAATTTTATCTGTTTCTGCCCGAACATCACAGCCCGCACTCAGACGGTTGGGTGATTATGGGCTCGTCTAACCTCACCGAAGCAGGACTCGGTATCAAACAATCGCCCAATTACGAACTGAACATTGCTTTGAAGGATTATGACGATGTGCACTTTGCCAAACAGGAATTTGAAAAACTGTGGGAAGAATCCACCCCTATTTTACCGGCCGACATTCAGCAGTTCAAACAAAAAACGCATATCGGACAAACCTTTACACCTTATGAGCTTTACATCAAATTGCTGATAGAATACTTCGGTAAAAGTATAGATTACGACCCGGACTCTATTGGTGATTTGCCTCAAAATTTCAAAAAACTATCCTATCAGATTGACGCAGTAAATGAAGGATTTAATATGCTGCTCAATCACAACGGTTTTGTGCTGGCTGATGTAGTAGGACTGGGGAAAACGGTCATTGCCACTATGGTCGCCAAAAAGTTTATAGTGCAAAACGGCAAAGACCGCACCAAAATATTAGTAGTGTATCCACCTGCCGTTGAGAAAAACTGGAAAAACACATTCAGGTATTTCCAAATTGATAAATACGCCAAGTTTATTACAAACGGCAGTTTAAGAAAAATAACAGAAGGCCACACCGACTATTGGAACAAAGAGGAATACGACTTGGTTATTGTTGACGAGGCGCATAAATTCAGAAATCATACCTCGGAAGCATTCCAGAATTTACAACTGATTTGTAAAAGTCCGAGAGCCAATCATGGGTTTATAGAAGGGCGACAGAAAAAAGTGATATTGGTTACGGCTACTCCGCTGAATAACAAACCGGAAGATATTTTATACCAGATACAAATGTTTCAGGATGTGAGACAATCTACACTCCCGGTAACCAATCTTACATCGTTTTTCGCACCCATCATAGAAGAATACAAACGACTCAGACGATTTGATACCTTAGACATCACACGGCTCAGAGAAATTTATCAACGCATCAGGCGTGTTGTTATTGAGCCGATAACCATCCGAAGAACGAGAAAAGACCTGGAAAACGTTCCTGAGTATTTGCAGGATTTAAAAGAGCAGGGCATTCGGTTTCCCAAGGTACAACCACCCCAAAGGATTGAATATGTGTTAGACCGGAAACTCAACGAACTGTTTCACAGAACGGTTTCGTATCTGATAGATGAAGACAAAATCTCGTACGCCCGCTATCAGGCAATAGCCGGCTTGAAACCCGAAGTGGCAAACGGGCTGTATGAAAATGCGGAATTGGTTTCTAAATCTTTGGCCTTTATCATGAAAACCCAACTGATAAAACGACTGGAAAGCAGCTTTTATGCTTTCAAAAAGACGTTGGAAAACTTCCAAAAAGCCACCCACCGAATGATTGAAATGTTCGAAAATGATAAAGTGTTCATTGCGCCCGATACTGATGTAAACAAACTTTTAGACAAGGGCTGGAGTGAAGAAGAAATTGAAAAAGAAATTGAACGACTCAGCGAGAATAACCCTAAAAACAAAACCTTTAAAGCCACAGATTTTAAACCGGAGTTTATCGAATCGCTAAAACGTGACAAAGAACTGATTGACGAACTGATGAATGCCTGGAACAACATTGACTATGACCCGAAACTGAACGTATTTATGGACCACCTCAACAGTAAATTTCTGAATAAGGAAACCAATCGGGAGGGTAAACTGGTCATTTTCTCCGAATCAAAAGAAACGGTCAACTATTTACAGGCCAAACTGAAAGAAAAAGGCAGAAAAGATGTGCTTATCGTTTCTGCAGAAAATCGAGAAGAACTTTATGAAAAGATACTTGCCAATTTTGATGCGAATGTTAAAAAAGAAGCTCAGCGAAATGATTACAATATTCTTATAACCACCGAAGTGTTAGCCGAAGGCGTAAACCTTCACCGCTCCAATGTAATTGTACACTACGACACACCCTGGAATTCCACCCGATTAATGCAACGGATAGGAAGGGTAAACCGAATCGGTACCCGGGCCGAAGAAATTTACAACTATGTGTTTTACCCGTCAGCGCAGGGCGATAACGAACTCAGGTTAAACCGTACTGCCTTAATGAAAATACAGGCATTCCACACCGCATTTGGTGAAGACAACCAGGTGTATTCCGAGCAGGAAATTTTGGATGAAGCGAAACTGTTCAATGCAGATGCCATTAAGGAAGAAGAAGACGAACGGCTGAAATACCTGCACTACCTTCGTAATTTCAGAAAAGAAAATAAAGAATGGTTTGATAAAATCAAAAAAATTCCTTTGAAAGCACGAACAGGACGTAACGCATCGGCTATACGAAAACCGAAATGGCAAAACAGTACCGTCGTGTTTTTAAAAAACAATCAGAAGTTTGAATTTTACCGGGTTGATAGCCGCAACCAGCCGAACGAAATCACCCCGCTTGAAGCCATTAAAATTTTTGAGGCGCAGCCCGATGAACCGGCTTGCCCTTTACCGGATAACCATTACGAACATGTGTCGGCTGCTATTCATCATTTCGAAACACAGGAAATTACCCTATCGGCTTCCCGGTCAGAACCTGAGGCCTTAGGCGGTGTAGCACAGCGCGCAAAAAAATTCCTCAATGACTTAACCCGGTACGCCCGGCTATCAGACAAACAAGCCCATACTATAAGAAAAATGGTTGAGTTAATAGACCTGGGGAAATATACCAACCTGCCAACCGAAATTGACAGGCTGCAGAAGAAGAGGCCGAATATGCAGGCCGCTCTGCTCGAAATAGAAAAAATTGTCAAAAAATATGATATAGAAGACGCTGTTATGGAAGAAACACTAAAACCGGCATCAGGCCGGCCTGTGATTATTCTTTCAGAATCGTTTGTTTAACTATGGAAAATCAGATTTTTGAAAAAAAATCGCTGCAAACGCTATTAAGCAAAAATCCCGATTGGCGGGAATTAGCCAGGGACTGCGTCTGCCTGGCTAATGCAAGAGGGGGCATTATTGCTATCGGAATAGAGAATAACCGGGATTTGCCCCCGACCGATCAAATCATACCTGATGATTTACCGGAAACCATTCGTAAACGCATCAGTGAACTTTGTATAAATGTTGCGGTAAAAGTAAGCAAGGAAAAAGCAAACAACCGGGGAGAATGGATAAAAATTGAAGTGCTGCCTTCTCAGTCCACCATCGCATCTACTACCGACGGACAGTATTACATACGTATAGCCGATCATTGCAAACCCGTACTTCCCGATGAATTGAGCCGACTATTTACCGATAAGCCGGCCTACGTGTGGGAAACCAAAGTGGTTCAAAAAATCAGAATTGACCAGTGCGACCAAATGAAATTGAACCAGTTCCTGACAGATATCCGGCAGTCACCACGCGTCAGCCCTTTTATCAAGGAAAAATCGGATGAAGAACAGTTGTCGTATTACTTTCTTACAAATGGCCCCTTCCTTACCAATTTAGGCGTGCTATGGACAGGCAAAAGAGATCAGCGAGCCAATTTACTGTACGCCCCGATAGTGCAGTTTATTAAATATGACGAACAGCACAGAAAAGTGCGCAAAGAAGTTTGGGATGACTTCTCAATGAATCCTAAAGAATTGATTGAAGACATTTGGAATAAAATTCCCGAGTGGAAAGAAGGCGTTGAAATATCGGAAGGGATTTTGGGCAGACGTATCATTTATCATTACAACGAAAATGTTGTGAGAGAACTTTTGGCCAATGCGCTTGTGCATCGCCCATACACCACACGGGGAGATATTTTCATTAACTTATACCCTGACCGTTTGGAAATTCACAATCCGGGTCTTTTGCCTTTGGGCGTTACGCCTCACAATATCCTGCATCAATCGGTAAAAAGAAACGAACACCTCACAAAAATCTTTTATGACCTCGGGCTGATGGAGCGCGAAGGAAGCGGTTACGACAAAATGTATGAAATCCAATCTTCCGAAGCCAAAGCCGTACCTGAGGTAGAAGAAGGTAATGACCGTGTAACGGTTACCCTGCACAAGCAAATCAAGTCGGTGGACATTATACGGTTTATAGAAGAGATGAAAAAGCATTTTTACCTGACCCAAAAAGAAATTATTTGCCTGGGCATTATCGCCCAACATCAATCTATTTTAGCCACTGAGTTTTCGTCCATTTTGCAAACCCATAACGATAAGCAAATAAAAAACTGGCTGGGCAAGTTATTGGAGCTCAACATCGTAAAAACCAAAGGGAGAACAAAAGGAACAGAGTATTTTATTAATCCCGAATACCTTACTAAGACAGAAAATCTTAAAAAAACAAGTTTAAAGCATATTGAATACCACCGACTGGAAGCGTTAGTTATAACCGATTTGGAAAGATTTGGCAGGAGCTCCAGCAAACAAATCCATGAAAGAATCGGTAAAGAAATTCCATTAAGAAAATTAAGAAGGGTGCTGATCCTTTTGTCCAAATCAGGCAAAATACAATCTAAAGGAATAACAAGAGATCGGATATATTTTATTTGACAAATTTTGGGGGGAAATCGGGGTTATTTTTTTTGACATTTGTCAAATAAAAAAACATAAAATGCTGATTATCAATAACTTTTATTTGACAAAACAGGGGGGAAAAAATGGCGCCTTTGTCAAATAAACGAAAAATAAAAAAACCAAAAGATGACACGGGAACAAATTAAGCAGCTTTTTAACACCACCTACAGCCAAAGGAGTTGGATATCCTTTTTAGCCGAAATCTTTCCGGGAGCGCAACTTTTTGAACGGCCGCAACCAATCAACGAAATGAACCACGAAATAGCTACAAGGGCTTATCAATTGGGCAATATTATATTAAATGAAGATGGTACTGAGCGCTCCGTAGCCGTGTACGAAGTACAGTTGCAGCCCGGAATTGTGCTGGAACGAAACCGCGTAGGTCTCAGAAACCTGCTGCGCAAACACTGGCGTAATATTGATGGCGCCTTTATTGTGTTTTATCAGGCAGGCCAACCCATGTGGCGCTTCAGCTATGTATCTGAGCTAACGGGATTTGATGCCGACGGAAATTTCCAACCGGTACAAACCGAGCCCAAGCGCTATACTTACGTGTTGGGCCCCGGAGAGAGTGTACGCACCGCTGCCGAGCGTTTTGAAAAACTGAAAGGCAAGGACATACACCTTAACGACCTCTTTGATGCCTTCTCCGTTGAAAAACTCAACAAAGAATTTTTCCAACAATACAAAGCGCACTTTGAAAAATTCTGTGACCACCTGGCTGAGAACAAGACGTACCGCAAACTGTTTCTCGGCAGCGACAAAGCCCTGCAAAGGGGCTGGCAGGACGATGCCGCCAAGCCCATACGCGACTTTGTGAAAATACTCCTCGGCCGCTTAGTGTTTTTGCAGTTTCTGGAAAAAAAGGGCTGGATGGGCGTGCCCGCAAACCGCAACGACTGGAGCGGTGGCGACCCAAGCTTTGTGCAAAACCTCTTTCAGCGCAGCCCTGACCGGAAAAAATTCCACAGCCGCGAACTGAGAACCCTCTTTTTTGAAACCCTCAATACCAAACGAAAGAACGACCTGGCGCCCTCTGCGCTGGGCAGCCACATCAAAATTCCTTACCTGAACGGCGGTTTGTTTGATAAGGATATCTCTTATAGAAATGCCATTGATTTCCCTGCCGAACTGATGGGGCAGTTGCTCGATTTTTTTGAACAGTACAACTTTACCATTGACGAAAACGACCCTTACGACAGCGAAGTGGGCATTGACCCCGAAATGCTGGGCCACATTTTTGAAAACCTGCTGGAAGAAAACCGCGAAAAGGGCGCCTTTTACACTCCCAAGGAGATTGTGCACTACATGTGCCGCGAAAGTTTAATAGCATACCTGCACACCCGTTTGCCGCAATACGCGGTAGAGGATTTTGAGCAACTGGTGCGCAACAACTTTGTTACGCCCACGCTTGCCGGTTACAAAGCCGCCAATGATGTAAACCGCGCCTTGCAGGAAGTAAAAATCTGCGACCCTGCCATCGGCTCGGGCGCTTTTCCGATGGGATTACTGAAAGAAATTTTTGAGTGCCGCCGCCTGCTCTACGGATACCTGCACATAAACCAACCGTTTGACCCGGCCCTGGTAAAAAAGGAAATCATACAAAACAACATTTACGGGGTGGACATTGAAACCGGCGCCGTGGAAATTGCCCGCCTGCGCTTTTGGCTGGCGCTGGTGGTGGACGAACCCACTCCGCAGCCACTGCCCAACTTAGATTACAAAATCATGCAGGGCAACAGCTTGCTGGAAAGTTTTGAAGGTATAGACCTGCAAAACCTCTTGAATGATGATGAGGTGATGGTAGAAGAAAAAAAACAATTAACCCTGGGCGCGGAATTTGAACCCAAACAAATCACTGTATTCAGCAAAGCCGCCAAACAAGAGCTTTTCGCACTGATAAAACAATATTTTGACCCTGACGATTGGAACAGACAATCGGGAGAGAACATAGAAAAAGATGAAATAAAGCGAAAAATCAATGACTTTTTGGAAGGAAAAATTCATGCCTATATTTTAAAATGTGGAAGAGATTTACAAAACAAGATTGAGAACAGAGAAAAGCTGTGGAGAGATGTCGGAATTTCTTCCCGCGACCGATTAAACAAAAAATCGAATGAGTATAAACAATATGAGGCGTGGAACAAACAGTTGAAACAACTGAATACCATAGAGGAAAAACTGATAGCCCTCCAAAATACCGATGATAAGCCCTTCTTCTTATGGCACGTGTGGTACAAAGATGTGTTTGACAATGGCGGATTTGATATTGTGATTGGAAACCCGCCGTACATACAGTTGCAAAGAGATGGTGGCCTGCTGGCTAATTTGTATCAAAATGCCAATTTTGAAACCTTTGTACGAACGGGAGATATCTACGTTTTGTTTTATGAAAAAGGCATACAGTTGCTCAAAGACAATGGTGTGCTGTGTTATATCACCTCCAACAAATGGATGCGCGCCGGCTATGGTGAAAAACTACGTCAATACTTTTTACAATTTGAACCCTTGCTACTTATAGATTTAGGGCCCGGCGTATTTGAAAACGCCACGGTAGATACGAATATCTTACTGATAAAAAAGAACAGCCCTGCCCGGCAGCCGTTGAAAGCAGTGACCCTTACCCGACACGGCAAAGAAGAGATGAAGATAGAAGAGTACATGCAGCAAAATGCCGTGGTATTGGAAAAGCTCACCGTTGAGGCATGGTTTATTGGCAGCAGTGCCGAGCAGCGCCTGAAAGAAAAAATAGAACGCCTTGGCAAACCCCTGAAGGATTGGGATGTGAATATTTATAGAGGAATTTTAACCGGCCTGAACGAGGCCTTTATTATCAGCACCGAAAAGCGCAATGAAATTCTGGCAAATTGTAAGGATAAAGAGGAGAGAAAACGCACCGAAGCCATTATCAAGCCCATCTTACGCGGCCGCGATATTAAGCGCTACTATTATGATTGGGCAGGGCTGTGGGTGATAGTGATACCCGCCGGATGGACAAATGCAAACCGCGGTAAAGAAGATGCAAATCAATACATTTC
>JANWXI010000169.1 GCA_025057415.1 Chitinophagales bacterium | reverse complement strand
AGCCGCCGCAGGCGGCTCGCTGCCTTACCTATTTAAGTAACCAGGAGTGCAGAAGCGCCGTGCTCCGCTAAAAAAAACGAAACTCTATCCAACATCAACTACATCACTAATGTTATACTATAATAACAGTTTTACCTCAACCTTTATGATTACTTTCACAAAACAAAATTACGCCTGCTATAAACTTTAACAGCAGAAAATGAATTTTACAATAACTTTGTAATGCTATGGGAAACAACTCCTTAAGATTTATTGCGGTATTACTTGCGGCTTGCGTACTTAATGCTAACGCTCAAACTCCGTTGCAGTATCAACTTAAGGTAACACCTGTTTCGAAATCATCAGTACCTGCCGTACATTCGGGGGCTTTCGGCATCATTGATGGCCACTGGTTTTTCATAGGCGGGCGCACCAACGGGCTGCACGGTTTTCAGCCGCCCTTTGCCTTTCCGCAAAGCGGTATAAACGACCACATCTATTTCACAGACCCAAACCTCGATTCTACCTGGAGTGTAGATGTTTATTCGCTACCCGACAAAATACGCGAGCCGATTACCTCATCTAACATGCAGTTTTACCTGCATGACACCATATTATACATGATAGGCGGCTATGGCTGGAAAGACGGCATACAAAACTTCATAACCTGGCCCACCCTTACCGCCATTGACATGCGCGGACTACTGAATGCCGTAAAATCCCAACAACCCATTACACCATACTTCCGCCAAACCAGCGACTCGGTACTGGCAGTATGCGGAGCACACCTGATGAAGTTAGACACGTTTTACTACCTCGTTTTCGGCCACCGCTTTGACGGGTACTACGACCGTTCAGACACCACGGGGTTTCACGTACAGGAATACACCCACGAAATACGCAGATTTACGATTGAAGATAACGGTACAACGCTTAAAATCAAAAACTATTCTGCCGTGCGCGACACAGTAAATTTCCGCCGGCGCGACTACAACCTCTTGCATTTGTACGACCCCTACCGCGGCCACGGGCTGCTGGCTTACAGCGGCGTGTTTCGCAAGGGTATAGACCTGCCTTACTTTGATTGTATCGAAATTTACCCCGATACGGTCATCATCCGCCACGACTTTAACCAAAACCTAAGCCAGTACCACTGCGCTGTGGCAGAACTGTACGATACCACTACCGAAACCCAATACCATATCTTCTTTGGCGGCATGAGCATGTATGATGTGGACACGGTTACACAAAACACCATCACCGACTCGCTTATCCCGTTTGTACGTACCATAAGCATGGTGAGCCGCGATGCAAACGAAAAATACGCAGAGTACAACATGGGTGTACGCTTTCCGGCACTGCTCGGAACAAACGCTTACTTTTTTCCGGATGCGAAAATTAAGTACATACACAATCATTTCATCGACCTGAGCAATCTGCCCGTAGGGGGACGCATCGGATACATCACCGGTGGCATAGAAAGTCCCGAGCCAAACATCAGTATTACCGACCCTTCGCTGAGTTTTTGCAGCAAGCGGGTTTTTGAAGTTACACTGCAAAAAACCGTTCAGGTCAATGCGTGGGAAATACCGCAAAACGTGCTGGACTACTACTGTGTACCCAACCCTGCCAGAGATGCCGTGACCATAAAATTTACTTTATCAAACAGTGCAGCGCTGCAGATAGATGTATGGGATGTTGCCGGTAAACCGTGTATTCAAATACCGCGGCAAACATACGCGCCGGGTCCACACGCGCTGTCTTTGCAAATAGGACATTTACCGGCGGGGGTGTATGCGGTCTCGCTTAACGATGGCAGTTTGCGCAAAACATTGCGGATAGTGAAAAAATAACACCTTCGCCATAAAATTTACGACATCACGCAGTGAGGCAATCAAAAGTTAACTCCTGTAATTTACATACGAGGCATAAGGTAAAGTAAAAACACGCCTATTCTGCCGGGGCGACTTTTTCTGCATCACCTTTTTCAGTATTGGAGAGGGAAGAGCCGCCATTATTTGTTTCATCGGCCAGTGTTTCATCGTGGTGGTCGGCAATGGCTGCATCGGCTGCGGCAGTGGTTTCGTCATCGGGTTCTGCACTCTCCTCGCTTTTGGCGGGACGCGAAGCACGGCGCTGCAATTTCTCAAGGGTGGCGCGTATGCCATTGAGTTTTTCCTCTTTACTGGCGATGCTTTCGTTGAGCAAGTTCTTTTTTACCTGAATGAGTTGTAACTCGAGCGATTTAATGCTGTTGCTATTGGCTTTGCGGTCTAAGTACTCGAGGTCTTTACGGTCGCGTTGGAGAGAGTACTCCAGCTTACGGATTACTTCGGTTAAACCCTTTATACGTGCTGCGTTTTTATCACTGAAATATATATTGCGTTGTTCGTTGATGTAGTGAAAAGCGGCATCAAACAGTTTGCGCACCTGCTGGTCATCGGATTTAGTGAGGCGTATTTTACGCACCTCTGCCTGATAGGCCTTAAGTTCCTCAAAGAGGGCTTTGAAATTGGCTTTTTCGTCTGCGCGTTTTTTGAATTCGTCAAGTTTGGCGGCTATTTCATCCCGTTGGCGCGCGCTGGCTGCTTCAAATTCTGCGCTCTCTGTTTTGCGGAAAGTTTTCAGTTTTTCAAATATGGAGTTTACATCATCTTTTATTTTGTCTAAGCGCTCCTGACTGATGTCGCGCTCTTTGCGGTGCTCCAGCACGCGCTCCCAAAACGATTTGGCATCATCAAACAACTGGCGGTCATACTGCGTGAGGTTATCGGCACGTTGTTTCAGCTCGTCCAGTTCCTGCAGGTAACTTTCCCATAGTTTGGCGGTGAGCAATGCGTAAGCCCACTCGTTTTGCCGAATGCGGATTTTGCCGGTTTCATCGGAGCGTATGTCATCGGGTAAAATACTCTCCTGGTTGAGGTCGGGTGTGATTTGCTGGGTTTCAGGGGGAAAATCGAAGTTTTCGCCTTCGACCCACTTTTTTTCCAGCGCTTCGGTCTGCTCTGCCGAGAGAGCATCTTTGGGGATAACGCGCAAAACGATTTTGAATTGCTCTTCCAGCAATTCATAAGCCAGGAGTACAGGTTTGTTTTCGGCATTAGTGCCTGTGGCAATAAAACGGGATTGTGTCATCGTGGTAGTTAAATCAGCGATGTATAGTTTGCGATGTTAAAAAGCGGGTAGCAAAGATAATATTCTTTGCTACATGTACCATATCATTTGTAGTATTAATGGTTAGCCGTGTTTGTACTGGCATACGTTAGCGCTGTAGGGAGTATTTACATACTTGCGGATTGTAAAATAATGGTTGCGGTACATAGATGTTTGCGTTAGGAACATAGTTGATAGCACGCTGCAAATAGCAAAGTGGGGAATTGCTGCAGAGGTGAGGTGTT
>JANWXI010000168.1 GCA_025057415.1 Chitinophagales bacterium | reverse complement strand
CTTATCACATTAGATTTATTCCTTATACAAATCATGGCTGTAACACCCGCTCAACTGTGCTGCCTTGCTCAATACATGGGCTTCCGTGGCGCTTGTTTGGGTGAGGGATGCGGAGGGCGCGAGCGGAGCGAAGCGGCCGCGCCCGCACCGTTGAAAAACAAACTACGCGCGGGCGCGGCGGAAGCGACAGCGTACCCCGTAGCAAGCCCGACCCCGCTGCGGCGCGTAGCCCGGCGGAGCGCAGCAGCGGGGGCACCCCATAAAAATACCTACGCAGATGTGAAAAATTATTTGGCATTATTCGGTATTGAGGGTATTTATCTGCCCACTTCATAGCTTAGAAATTACAATTGCCGTATATGTATATTTTAGCGCCCGCAACATGTACTTATGGGAATGAGAAAAGTGCGTTTTCGGGAGGCGCTCCGCGAAGCCATGACCGAAGAGATGCGCCGCGACCCGACGGTTTTTTTGATGGGAGAGGAAGTGGCTGAGTATGACGGTGCATACAAGGTTTCGCAAGGTATGCTTGCCGAGTTTGGGCCACAGCGCGTGATTGATACGCCCATTTCGGAGCTGGGTTTTGCGGGCATTGCGGTAGGCGCTGCCATGAACGGTTTACGTCCTATCGTAGAGTTTATGACCTGGAACTTTGCCATTCTCGCCTTCGACCAGATCATCAATGGCTCCGCCAAGATGCTGGCGATGAGCGGCGGGGCATTCGGTAATCCTATCGTCTTTCGCGGACCACAGGGAAGCGCCGGACAACTGGCTGCCCAACACTCACAAATGCTCACCAACATGCTCGCTTCGGTGCCCGGGCTGAAAGTCATTTCACCCTCAAACCCGTATGATGCCAAAGGACTTCTGAAAAGCGCCATCCGCGATGATGACCCCGTAATCTTTATGGAGAGCGAACTGATGTATAGTGATACTGGCGAAATACCTGACGAAGAGTACCTGATTGAAATCGGCAAGGCCGATGTAAAACGCGAGGGCACCGATGTAACCCTTGTTTCGTACAATAAGATGATGAAGGTAGCGCTGCAGGCAGCGCAGGAATTGGAGAAACTCGGCATACAGGCAGAGGTGATTGATCTGCGCACCATACGCCCCCTGGATGTAGCCACCATTATAGCCAGTGTGCAAAAAACCAACCGACTGGTGGTGATTGATGAAAGCTGGCCTTTTACATCCATCGCTTCTGAAGTGGCTTTTCAGGTGCAGCGCTATGCATTTGACTACCTCGATGCCCCTGTGCGCCGGGTGTGTGGTGCCGATGCTTCTATGCAATACGCGCCAAATTTGGTAGAGGCATACCTGCCTTCAGTAGCAAAAGTGATAGATGCCGTGCGCGCCGTTACATATCAATAGTATTTTAAATATGTTTGGTAATTTCAATTTTTCTGTACGGGCAATGTCTGCATATTCACGCAAAATTTTTGGATGTAAATACCCGTGAGCGATAAAACACAACCTGTATTTTATTGTTAACCCTAAACATCAGCCCGGTACCCTTAATTTATTTCACAAAAACGAACCATGGATAACGGAGAAAAAGAATGGATATCAAACCTCAGAGGACGCAAAGAAAACAAGCAGGTTTACATGCCCTTGGTTTTCTCGCTGGTACTGGCGTTTGGTGTTCTGCTTGGTTATATGGTTAATTCGGTTACAACCGGCAAAACGAGCATAATCGCTTCTTCGGGGTACGATAAAATACAGGAAGTACTACGACACATTCAATGGAAGTATGTTGACACGGTAAACACGGCACGCCTTACCGACATGACCATTGACCAGATGCTCAGCAATCTGGACCCGCACAGTGTTTATATTCCCGCACGCGAAATGGCTGAAACCAACGAGCAGTTAGAAGGAAACTTTGAAGGCATCGGCATAGAATTTTTCATCGTGCAGGATACCATCACGGTAGTAAACGCCATCCCCGGCGGGCCTGCGGAGTCGCTCGGTATTCGCGCCGGAGATCGCATTGTAAAAATCAATGATACGATAGTGGCGGGTATTAAAATAAAAGAAACCGATGTAAAGAAAAAACTGCGCGGTCCCAGCCGAACACAGGTAAAGGTTAGTATTTTGCGCGCTGCCGAAAGTAAGCCGATTGACTACGTAATCACACGCGGCAAAATTCCGCTTATCAGTGTGGACGCAGGGTATATGATTGACTCCCGCACGGGTTACATCCGCGTTTCTAACTTCAGCGCCACCACAGCCAATGAATTTCGCGAAAAACTCAACATATTGCGTGATGCGGGTATGCAGCATCTGATTCTGGACCTTCGCGGCAACCCCGGCGGTTATCTGCAGGCAGCCACCGAAATGGTAGATGAATTGCTGGACGATGGTAAACTGATTGTTTACACTACCGGTAAAGCCACCCCACGTACTGAGTACAAATCGCATCGGGCGGGTTTGTTTGAAGACGGCAAAGTGTGCGTGCTCATCGACCAATGGTCTGCATCGGCCAGCGAAATCATGGCAGGCGCCATACAGGATTGGGACCGCGGCATTGTTGTAGGCCGCAACTCTTTCGGAAAAGGGTTGGTACAGGAGCAATTCCGTCTGCGCGATGGCAGCGGATTGCGCCTCACTGTCTCTCGCTATTACACACCGAGCGGCCGCTGCATACAGCGCGACTACAAAAACGGAAAAGACAACTACTACGAGCAAATCAACGAGCGCTACTTTTCCGATGAATTCCCGCTGAGCGATACACTACCTGCCAGCGATACGGTAACCTATAAAACACTGCTCAAAGGGCGCAAGGTATATGGCGGGGGCGGCATTCACCCCGATGTGTTCGTTCCGGTTGACACCACAGCACCCGCCGTATATCTGCGCAAAATACGCAGCTACATCCCCGAGTTTGTTTATAAAGAAACCTCCCTGCACCCCGATATGCTCAAGGGCTATACGTCTGTTGCTGACTTTGCCTCGCGCTTCACGGTGAGCGACGGCACCCTCAATGAATTTTACCGCTACGCCACCGGGCGCGGATTAAACAAAGACGATAAAAAATTCACTGCCCTGTCCGATAAAATAAAACTCTATATCAAGGCGCACATCGCCAAGCAGCTCTGGCGCATGGACGGCTACTACTACATCGCCAACACCGATGATGAAGTGATACGCGCCGCGCTCAAACAATTCTGACCTCATCCACTACTTATCCTTACACGATCCCTTGTGCACTACCCGCACCGAAGCACATGCCGCCTCACATGCATTGCCGTATGTTTTACCGTTGCAACCACATACCGGTTCATACTGCATTGTACATATACAATCCGGCTTTATACGCTCCTTACAATCCTGCCTGCCCGAGGGGCTCGTTAGCCCACACGCCATAATAAATAATAAAATAGTTGAATATATAATATATTTCATATAAAAAAATTACAATTCAAACATAAATTTTTTTTGGGGGTGCCCCCGCTGCCAAGCGCTGCAAGGCAGCGGGGTCGGGCTGACCCGCTCCAAGTCC
>JANWXI010000167.1 GCA_025057415.1 Chitinophagales bacterium | reverse complement strand
GCCGAAGGCATCACACATTTATAGCGCTTTTTATGTCATTTCTCGTCCGACCCCGTAGGGGTCGCACCCTCTAACGCGCTACGTGAATTTTAAATGGGTAAATGTGTTCCTGATTCGCTTCATTTTTATGCTCCCCGGTATTGCATAATGCAAAACCTGCACCTAAATTTACAACATCAAAATTACGTATTGTGAAACGCATATTTATTGTAAGTGTTATTGCTACGGCAGTGCTGGGTGTATATGCTCAGCGCACCATCAGCCCTTCGGGCGGTGAAGCCACAGGCAGCGGGGGCACGGTATCGTTCACCATCGGACAGATTGATTACATCTTTCAATCCGGCAGCAATGGCAACTTACATCAGGGCGTGCAGCAACCGTATGAATTATTCACCGTGAGCATCACCGAGGCCGCTGAGCCGTTTTCCATCCGCGTGTTCCCTAACCCTACGGCACATTCCATTACCATACAAAGTGATGCCCCTTCGGGTGAACCCCTTACGCTCCTGCTCTATGATACGCAGGGAAAGTTGATTTACCGCCAGCCGCACCATACCCAACATTCTGAAATAGACATGAGCGCTTACGCATCGGGGCAATATCTGCTTCATATCCTCCATTCGCAAAAGCAACAACCTCTCCAAACCATTCAAATCATCAAACACGATTAAAAAATTACCTAACCTAAAACTCCCGGCCATGAAAAACTGTTTTACACGCCAACTCTTTTTATTCTTCCTGACATTCGCTATCGCCAAACTTTCCGTAGCCCAGGCGCCTCCGCTGATGAGCTACCAGGCCGTTATCCGCAATAGCGCCAACCAGTTGGTAACCAACCAGAATGTGGGCATGCGCGTGAGCATCCTGCAGGGTAGCCCTACCGGCAGCGCGGTATATGTAGAAACGCACAGCGGCACCACCAACGCCAACGGGCTGCTGACCGTTACCATTGGTAGCGGTACGGTGGTATCGGGCAGTTTTTCGGGTATCAACTGGGCGAGCGGGCCGTATTTCCTCAAAACAGAAACCGACCCCAACGGGGGAACCAATTACACCATTACCGGCACACAGGAATTGATGAGTGTGCCGTATGCCTTGTATGCAGCACAGGCGGGTAATGCCGTTAACTATAATGCCGGTAGCGGTATAACTATCAGCAGCGGCACCATTTCTGCGGTGGACAACTCTGCCACAAACGAAATTCAAACCCTCTCCCTCTCCGGCACTAACCTTTCCATCAGCGGCTCAGGAGGCAACAGCGTGGACCTCGCACCCTTACTGGACAACACCTGGAAAACCACCGGCAACAGCGGCACCAACCCCGCTACACACTTCATTGGTACAACAGATAACCAGCCCCTGAACTTCAAAGCCAATAACCAAAAAGCCGGACGCATTGGCCTGGCCGGCGATGGCAGTACTTTCTTCGGTTACCAGGCAGGTAATAGTGATAATGGCTCTGATAACTTGTGTACCTACATCGGTTACCAGGCAGGACTCAATAGTACCAACGCTTATGATAATGTGGGAATTGGGTACCAATCTCTCCACTCCAACACCACGGGCTACTCCAACACTGCCATCGGAACTAAAGCTCTCTACTACAACACCACCGGCTACGAGAACGTTGCCTGCGGAGCTGGAGCGCTCTTAAACAACATTGGGGGTCCCTATAACACTGCAATTGGTCGTGGAGCCGGCATAGGGTACCCCGGGGTGAATTTCCTCCAATGCACTTTTGTGGGGTCTTTTTCCAGTCTTACCGTATACCGCGCCAACGTGACGATGCTGGGCTATGGCATTGATAATGCCCAGTGCACCGGAGATAATCAGGTACTGCTGGGCAACACAGCCATTTCACAAATCCGGGCTCAAGTAACCAGCATTACCGGCTATTCCGACGCCCGCATCAAAAACAATGTGAAAGAGGATGTAGTGGGGCTGGATTTTATCACCAGATTGCGCCCCGTAAGCTACAACCAAAACCCTGAAATCCTGCACCAGATTTGGGGGACGCCTGAATCCCTGCGGAAAACGATTGACCACAGCGACATCAAGCGGCAGCGCTTCGTAGGCCTCATCGCCCAGGAAGTTGAGCAAGCCATGAAAGAAAGCGGTTATACCCACTTCCCGGGCATTGACATCCCGCGCAATGAAAAAGAAGTGTACAGCCTGCGTTATGGCGATTTTATCGTGCCCCTCATAAAATCCGTGCAGGAACTGAACATGAAAAATGAACTGTTGGAAAAAAAGAACGAGACGCTGCAAAATGAAAATGCTGAACTGAAAGCTATTATGTTAGATATGCAATCCCGTCTTGCCAAACTGGAATCCCTGCTTTCGCTATCCCGTGTGGGCAGTACAAAATAAATACTATCCCAAAACGTGCGAAGTGTGTCGTTAGATTAGACCAACTCACACTAATCCATATTTACCCTCATAACCCTGTTGTTATTTTTATCAGGGGGCGCCCCCGCTGCCAGGCTGCGCAAGGCGCGGGGTCGGGCTGCTGCGGGCTGCGCTTCGCTTCGGCAATCCTTGCGTCCCTGCGGGCCGCAAGGCAGTGCCGCCCTTCGGGCGCCCTCCGCATCCCTCGCCCAACTTTTGCAGAGCCGGCATACCACTCCTTGTAAATCAATGTAATGTTTGCACGGTTCTGTAAGGACTACTCTGAAAACACCGCGATAGATACCTTAAGATGACGCCCAAACCAAACGGTGCGGAAATATCCATGTACGGGCTAATGTGAGACGCGATTCAGAACATTGTTTTGGTAACCGATTGATAAACTTCTACGTACTGTATTGAACAATATAAACAACATAGCGCATATTGAATTATCTGATGCCGAAGGCATCACACATTTATAGCGCTTTTTATGTCATTTCTCGTCCGACCCCGTAGGGGTCGCACCCTCTAACGCACTACGTGAATTTTAAATGGGTAAATGTGTGCCTGACTCGCTTCATTTTTTTACTTCCTTGTATTGCATAAATTAAAACCTACTCCTAAATTTACAACATCAAAATTACGTATTGTGAAACGCATATTTATTGTAAGTGTTTTTGCTACGGCAGTGCTGGGCGTATATGCTCAGCGCACCATCAGCCCTTCGGGCGGTGAAGCCACGGGCAGCGGGGGCACGGTATCGTTCACCATCGGACAGATTGATTACATCTTTCAATCCGGCAGCAACGGCAACCTACATCAGGGCGTGCAGCAACCGTATGAATTATTTACCGTGAGCATTACCGAGGCCGCTAAGCCGTTTTCCATTCGCGTGTTCCCTAACCCTACGGCACATTCCATTACCATACAAAGTGATGCCCCTTCGGGTGAACCCCTTACGCTCCTGCTCTATGATACGCAGGGAAAGTTGATTTACCGCCAGCCGCACCATACCCAACATTCTGAAATAGACATGAGCGCTTACGCATCGGGGCAATATCTGCTTCATATCCTCCATTCGCAAAAGCAACAACCTCTCCAAACCATTCAAATCATCAAACACGATTAAAAAATTACCTAACCTAAAACTCCCGGCCATGAAAAACTGTTTTACAC
>JANWXI010000166.1 GCA_025057415.1 Chitinophagales bacterium | reverse complement strand
GAGGAGTGGTTACATAACCTTAAATCTTCCGACAATTGTTGCGACGGGCTATCATTTTCTTCTTCACACCTGCATCGCGAGCTCGAGGGTGTGTCGCATCACTGTAATTCAGTATAACTTGGCGGGCGATATGCTACCTTAAGAAAGCGCCTTACCCTTATAACCTGAAAAATTTTGCCTTTATATTTAAATGTAATATCCGGTTTAGTATATGTTTGCGCCCGCTAAACTACGTAGCCATGAAATCATACCAGACCCTTCTCACCGAACTTGACGATAAGGGCATATTTACCATCACCATCAACCGCGAGGATAAACTGAACGCCCTCAACAAAACGGTGATAAGTGAGTTGAACGATGCCGTGGATGAGATATATCAAAACAGCGCTATCAAAGGCGCCATCATTACAGGCAAGGGCATCAAAAGCTTTGTGGCAGGTGCCGACATCAGCGAATTTAAAGGTATGACAGAAGCCGAGGGGAAAGCGCTGGCTCAACGCGGGCATGATGTATTTGATAAAATTGAGCTTTGCCCCAAACCCATAATTGCCGCAGTGAACGGTTTTGCTCTTGGCGGCGGATGTGAGTTGGCTATGGCATGCCACCTGCGCATCGCCAGCGAAAATGCAAAGTTCGGTCAGCCCGAAGTAAAACTTGGCATCATACCCGGCTACGGAGGCACCCAACGCCTAACACAACTGATTGGCAAAGGCAAAGCCCTCGAATTGCTGATGACCGGTGACACCATTGATGCCGCCTGCGCCGCCAAGCTGGGTTTGGTAAACGATGTGGTACAAACCGTTGAGTTACTGGATGCCTGCAAAGCCATGTTGCAAAAAATTACATCCATGGCTCCGTTTGCCATTGCGCAGGTAATCCAGAGCGTATATGCTCATTTTAAAGACGGCATCAACGGATTTGATACAGAAATTGAACTTTTTGGCAAGTGTGTAGCCACCGAAGATTTTGCCGAAGGTACAGCCGCGTTTTTAGAAAAGCGAAAACCGGTGTTCAAAGGTAAATAGCAGTCAACCGTCATACCCCATCAAATTTCGGTATTGGTTAATATGACGGGATTTCAAAACAACTCCCCTTGTTTGCCCGGCAGCCCCGACTTAGGGTTTACTTCCAACTCAAGGGTTGTACCGATTTCAACTTCATCGGGCAGCTTGTTCACTTCATAAACTTTGCCGCTCACTTCATAAGGGGTTAGCCGATTGCCGAGCGCTTTCCATCCTTTTACATCCACTATATCACTCAGCTTCACTTCCACTTCTGTTTTTTCTTTTGCTTTCCCTTTCAGGATGTTGAATTTCACCCATGGTTCGGGCTTACCGGTAAAAATGTGTAGTACCGAACGCGGATGCTCCGTAATGATAGAAGTTCTGTACCTTTCGGTCTTAAGCTCTACCTGAAAACGCTTTACATAAAACTCTTTCTTATCCCCATCGTAGTAAACCGCGCTGTAGATTTTTTCGGGCAAAAACTTTTCTATTGCCACCAGTTCATCGGTATCGTACTTATTTGTAAGCTCAAAATTGGTGAGCTCAATCTCCCCGTTTTTATAGGCAACAATGATTTGGTCGCCCGTATTGAACTCGCCCAAATACGTTGTTTTTTCCTTTTCTTCGGTCACTAACCTTCCGAACTTTTCGTCAAACCACAACGGAATGCCCCCGATAGACGATTTGCCTTTTTCAATCAACTCAATTTTGCGCACGGGGTACTTGGTAAGGATGTTGCCGTTGGCGTTACGCCCTTTTATTTCAATAGTGCCGAAATCAAACTCAAATTCTTTGATGCGCGCAGTGCAGTTTGGGTGCAACTGCACGCGTACCCGCTCGCTTTCGCTGTTGGGGTTTGCCGTAAAGTACAGCACTTTACTGCCGGGAGCGCCTTGCGTAAGGTCGTATTCCTTATCGCGCGTGACACCGGTAACGTGGAAACGCTTCACATACGTGCGTTTGCTGGCGCCATCGTAGTACGCCATGTTATAGGCAGTTCGCTCATCGTTCCTTCTCCACACGGCTATATGGATAATGTCTTTACCAGCAAACTTCTTTTCACCTAAGCGGCTCACCATCATTTTACCGCTGCGGGTAAATACGATGATGTCGTCCAAATCAGAGCACTCGCAAACGAACTCATCTTTGCGAAGACCGGTACCAAAAAACCCCTCGGCACGATTTACGTACAGGCGGGCGTTGTTGGCTGCTACCTGTTTTACCTCTATCTCTTCAAAGCCACGCACTTCGGTTTTACGCTCGCGCCCTTTGCCATATTTTTTTATCAAGTCCTCGAAATGAGCAACCGCATACTCTGTCAGATGCTCCAAATGGTACGATACTTTTTTAATTTCTTCCTCTATCGCTTTTATTTCTTCATCGGCACGTAAACTATCGTATCGCGAGATACGTTTAATTTTTATCTCCGTAAGTCGTATGATATCATCCGGAGTAATTTCGCGGCGGAAATGTTTTTTGTAGGGTTTTAACCCTTTATCAATCGTATCCAAAACATCTTCCCATGTTTCACACTCTTCTATGTTACGGTAAATGCGTTTTTCAATGAATATTTTTTCCAGTGAGCTGAAGTGCCATTTTTCGTTCAGCTCGTTCAGTTTTATTTCCAGTTCGCGTTTCAAAAGTGATTTGGTGCGCTCAGTAGAATATTCCAGTATTTCATGCACATTCATGAAACGCGGCTTGTCATTTACTATCACGCAGGCGTTTACTGACACAGAAATCTGGCAATCGGTAAAGGCGTACAGTGCGTCCACAGTCACGTCAGGGTCAGCACCGGGAGCAAGCTCAATGAGTACTTCTACGTCTTTGGCAGTGTTGTCCACCACCTTTTTTATTTTGATTTTGCCTTTCTCCTGCGCTTTGAGGATGCTCTCAATCAAACTGCCCGTAGTGGTGCCAAAAGGTATTTCGCGGATGGCAAGTGTCTTTTTATCTACTACTTCTATCCTGGCTCTGATTTTTACTTTACCTCCCCGCTCACCTTTGTTGTATTCGCTCACATCTACAAAGCCACCGGTGGGAAAATCGGGCAGCAGACGGTAACGCTTGCCTTGCAAGTAATTGATACTCGCTTCGCAAAGCTCCACAAAATTGTGTGGAAGAATTTTGGTAGAAAGCCCCACCGCAATGCCATCGGCTCCCTGCGAGAGCAATAGTGGAAATTTGATCGGTAATGTTACCGGTTCCTTTTTGCGACCGTCGTAGGACATTTGCCATTCGGTTATATCGGGGTTAAAAACCACTTCTTTGGCAAACTTCGACAGGCGCACTTCAATGTAACGGGGAGCGGCTGCCGAGTCGCCTGTGCGGTAATCTCCCCAATTACCCTGTGTGTCGAAAAGCAGCTCCTTTTGACCGATGTTGACCAGCGCTTCGCCTATGCTCGCGTCACCGTGTGGGTGGTACTGCATGGTTTGCCCGATTACATTTGCTACTTTGTGAAACCGCCCATCGTCCATTTCGTACATAGCGTGCAGTATCCGGCGCTGAACGGGCTTGAGACCATCATCTACCGATGGGACCGCTCGTTCCAGAATTACATAACTGGCATAATCCAAAAACCAATTTTGAAACATACCATCTACGTGTATGGCAGTTGTCCTGTTTTGTTCTTGTGTATTTTCGTTGCTCATAGTTGATTATATTTTACTCTAAAAGTACATAGTGAACTTAATGATATTTGTGCACTTTGTGCATCCCTTGTGTCCTTTGTGGTTAAATTATCTCTCACATTTTTTTACCACAAGGTTCACAAAGGTTACGCGGGGGCACGGAGTTGCTTTGTGTGCTTTGTGCATTCTTTGTGTACTTTGTGGTTAAATCACCTATCATATTTTTTTTACCACAAGGTTCACAAAGGTTACACGGCGGGCACGGAGTTACTTT
>JANWXI010000165.1 GCA_025057415.1 Chitinophagales bacterium | reverse complement strand
TGTGTTGAACGAACCTTTAATTTTCTGGTTGCCGTTACCCACAAACTTCACGGCGCGGTCGGTGCTGGTGGCATCGGCACCGACTTTAAATTCCGAGCCGGTTTTATTTTCCAGGTCGGTCTTGATTTCGATAATACCGTCATTAAAAACGCGGCCGGTAGTGATACCGTTATCGTTAATCATTTCACCCTGAACGTGAATGAGGGCGCCTTTTTGCAGGTAAACATCGCTGCCGCGGTTGTAAAATTCGTTTTGGGCGAATGAAACTGTGAAAACATATAACAGCAAAATTGAAACATTCATTCGTCTGCTCATCACATTTTATTTGCGGCGCAAATAAATTTGTGTGACGCGTAAAAAATCTTACGATTATGTTATGCTTTCATAATGAGTTTGTAAACGCTGTTTCTCAATGTATTGAAAACGAGGTGTAAATTGTACACCCTGTATGTTTTTCAAAACATGGGTTGTGCAATATTTCGTACAGAAAAATTACAACAATTGTCGTGCTGATGATACGGATTCAAATCTGCACGATTTTAATTTTAGCATCTAAACCAGTAGGTATTTATCCTAATACAAAAAAAAGATTAGTGGATTGATGCGCAGATATTTTCATCTGTTTCGAATAAAAAAACAAAACAACATCAGTAAGGATTTAGGTGTAATAGAAAACAAGGCCTAAACTACGATAGAGCCGGAGTTAACGCGGGTGTGAAGCATTCTTACAGTCGTTCATTCTCCAAACAATATACTCCCGAGGCGCACATACGTTGCGCCATGCCGGAGAGCAATTTTGTAGTCCTGGCTCATTCCCATACTCAGTTCTTTAAAAGCAGGAATATTGCCAAAGTATTGTGTTTTGAGGTATTCGAAAAAGTTTTTTAATCCCGCAAACTCTTTATCAACCTTTGCTTCATCGCGGGTGTTGGTAGCCATGCCCATCAACCCTACGATGCGTACATAAGACATGCTGCGGTAATCACCAGAACTCAACAGTGACTCTGCTTCTTCTGTACTCATACCAAATTTGGTTTCCTCCTCTGCAATAAATATTTGCAATAACACATCAATTTTTCTATTGCATTTGCATGCCTGGCGCTCAATTTCTTTGAGTAATTTCATGCTGTCCACCGAATGAATGAGCTTTACAAACGGAGCTATGTATTTTACTTTGTTGGTTTGTAAGTGCCCGATGAGGTGCCACTCCGCATCGTGCGGCAACTGTGTACGTTTGGCACACAACTCCTGTACCCTGTTTTCACCAAAAATTCTTTGCCCCGCCCTGTAAAGCGCCATTACCTCTTCTGCCGATCTGTTTTTTGTAACAGCTACCAGGCGACATCCGTACGGCTTTAGTTCTGCACATATTCTTTGGTAGTTTTCATACACCATATCGGCAGGTTGCATATTTTTGGGCAATAATAACGATAGCATGCGAGTGTTCATGTGGTTTTTATTGTGGATGTTGTACTCCTGTTCATCTGATTTACCTGACGTTCCGTCCGGTGTCATTCCCCCCGAAAAGATGGTAAAGATACTGGCTGATATTCACCTGGCAGACGCTGTTGCTGAAACCAAAGCTGCACAGGGAGCCAGTGTGCGCGCGGTAAGCGAAGAACTGCATGAGTGGGTTTACCGTACCCATGGGATAACCCGCAGCGAGTTTGAAAACAGTTTGCGTTTTTATGAAAAAACACCTGAATGGATGAATAAAATGTATGAGGAGGTACAGGTAGCTATCAGCAAACGACAAAATGAATTACAATACATTAATTCAAAATAATATCAATATGAACAAGACCGTTCCCAACGCAGATGAAGCCGTGAAAGACATTCCCGACAACGCCACTATTATGTTGGGGGGCTTTGGGCTTTGCGGCATACCCGAAAACTGCATTGCAGCCCTTATTCGCAAAGGTGTAAAGGGGCTAACCTGTATCAGCAACAACGCCGGCGTGGACGACTTCGGCATCGGGCTTATGCTCAAAACCCGGCAGGTGAAAAAGATGATTTCATCGTACGTGGGAGAGAACGCAGAATTTGAACGGCAACTGCTCAGTGGTGAACTTGAGGTAGAACTGATTCCGCAGGGCACACTTGCCACGCGCTGTATGATGGCCGGGTATGGTATTCCCGCTTTTTACACGCCTGCAGGCGTAGGCACAGAAGTGGCTGAAGGAAAAGAGGTGCGCGTATTTAACGGCAAAGAATATCTGCTGGAACATGCTTTCGAAGCTGATTTTGCTATCGTAAAAGCATGGAAGGGTGATAAAGCCGGTAACCTGATCTACCGGGGTACTGCGCGTAACTTCAACCCACTGATGGCCATGGCGGGCAAAATCACCATAGCCGAGGTGGAGATATTGGTAGAGGTTGGAGAACTTGACCCGAACGAAATACACACCCCGGGTATTTTTGTAAACCGTATCTTCCAGGGTGAGAAATATGAAAAACGTATTGAGCAGCGCACCGTTCGCAAAGCATAAAATTTATTTTACATATAATATTTCAGTATGGCATTAACCAAAGAACAAATAGCACAACGCATTGCGCGCGAACTGCGCGATGGCTTTTACGTTAACCTGGGTATCGGTATCCCCACATTGGTTGCCAATTACATACCTCCGGGCATGAATGTGGTGTTACAGAGCGAAAACGGTTTGCTGGGCATGGGCCCTTTCCCCTTAGAGCACGAAGTGGACCCCGACATCATAAATGCCGGTAAACAAACCATTACCACCCTGCCGGGTTCTTCTTTTTTCGATTCTGCCATGAGTTTTGGTATGATACGATCACAGCGGATTGACCTTACCGTACTGGGCGCCATGGAAGTATCAGAAGAAGGCGATATCGCCAACTGGAAAATTCCCGGTAAAATGGTAAAAGGCATGGGTGGCGCCATGGATTTAGTGGCGAGTGCAAAAAATATCGTGGTGGCAATGATGCAGACCAACCCTAAAGGCGAAAGTAAATTGCTACCGCGTTGTACCCTGCCGCTCACCGGCAAGCGATGCATACGCAAAGTGGTAACAGAACTTGGGTACTACGAAATTAAAGATGGGGCATTTCACTTAATAGAAATTGCACCCGGTGTTACGGTTGATGAAGTAAAAGCGAAAACGGCGGGTAAACTTGTCATTTCTGATTCACTGCGCGAAATGCAACTTTGATTGGCTTGTACATGCGCCCTTCGTTTTTTTCTACGATATGTTTTGGGATTGCCTGCTGGTGTCTGCTCGTTATTACGCAAGGGTATCGCTACGGAAGCGAAGACCATATTGAGCATTTGCCGTATGTGTTGTTTCTGGCGGGCAAAGCGGGTTACGCAAATGATTTTTTTATACAAAATCTGCACGCTGCCGTTCCCAACGAGCGCACTGTAATATGCCACATCCTGTTGCCTTTTGTTAATCATCTGGAGTTTGCCTGTTTTTTGCTGCATCTTATCACCACGGTTGCGATGATAGCCGGCCTGGAACGGCTTGGTTGCTGGCTAAGCGATGATCTGACGGTAACACGCATAGCTATTCTGCTGAACTTTTTACTGTTTTTTGATAGAGGGTTGGGCAATGTAGAGCTTTATACCGACACTATTCAGGGTAGCAGTATCAGTGTGGCGCTGCTTGCATGGGCATTGTACTTTTTTTTTAGTAACAGATATGTGCTGGCATCAGCCATTTCCGCATTGGGTACAATTGTACATCCCGTTGAAGGACTATGTGTTTATTCGGTAATTGCAGGTGTGATGTTTTATGATGCGATCCGCCATCGTTCAGCCAGGTACTTTATCAGGCCGGTGTCAATGTATGTGGTACTGGCAGTACCGTATATTTTATGGTTGTTGTCAGATAAAATGAGCGGAAATACTAATACCGGTAATGAAATAGATTCGGAAACATATTATAGCATTTACCATGTATTTCGTCTG
>JANWXI010000164.1 GCA_025057415.1 Chitinophagales bacterium | reverse complement strand
TTCATAATTCTTTTTTTTAATGTTAAAATTAACCTTTCAAAAACAACTCACTTTACACACTTTTTGGGAAAGTATCGATAGGTAAATGTAAACGATTATTAATATAACGTTAGCAGCAGGGCGAGATATGTTGGTAAAGTGTGCGAAAACAACTTACAGCCCTGCCTGAGCCAGGTATAACGGCGCCGCTTCTTGCAGAGTAAGATAAGGGCCCTCAAAACCGGTTGCATGTAATTTGCGCATATCTGCCTCGGTGAAGTACTGGTATTTATCGCGTATGTCATCGGGCGTTGGTATAAAAACGATGTTCACGGGCTTGCCCATGGCCTGAAATACTGCCGTGGCTAACTGACGGAAACTCTGCGCACGACCTGTACCCAGGTTGTAAATACCATTAGCAATATGGCCACTGCGATAATGTGTAAACAGATGCATGAGGGCGCGGATAACATCATCAATATATATGAAGTCGCGCAGTTGTTCTCCGTCCTGATACTCCGGCCGGTGGCTTTTGAATAGTTTCACCTGCCCTGTTTCGCGTATTTGCCGTATGGCATGATACACTACCGATGCCATGCGTCCTTTGTGCTGTTCGCGCGGACCGTACACATTAAAAAATTTTACTCCGCACCAAAATGGCGGGCAGTTTTGCTGCTCAGTCGTGTATAGGTCAAACAGATGTTTACTCAGCCCGTACGGATTGAGCGGCTGCAGGCGCGGCAGCAGGGCGTGTTCATCTGAAAAGCCGTGCTCTCCTTTGCCATAAGTGGCAGCAGAGGAGGCGTATATCAGCGGTATGCCACGTGCGGTGCATATTTCCCATATTGTTTTGGAGTAGCTGAGGTTAAGTGAGTCGAGCACGCGAAAGTTAAACTCCGCCGTATCGGTGCGCGCACCGAGGTGAAATACAAAACTTACTTCCGCACCCGCTTCGCGAAACCAGTCAGGAAATACATCGCGGTGAACTTTTCGGGTAAATACAGCACCCTGAAGATTAATTTGCTTGGCGGGGGTTTCAAATTCGTCAACGAGGATTAAATCGGTATAGCCGGCAGTGTTTAGTCCGTGCACCAAATTAGAGCCGATGAAACCCGACGCGCCGGTTACAACCACGCTCATTGTATCAGGATTTTTTTTCTGGCGTGCCCCACCTGCAAAAAATATATACCAGCCGGAAGATTTACTGCCAGGTCGGCTTCGTCTCCCTCTGTCCTGTTTTCATATACGAGCGCGCCCATCGGGTTGTATAAATAAACCGGCGAGGTACTTACAGGGTGATGAAATTTAATATATAGTTTTTCTCCGCTTTTTACGGGTGAGGGATAAAATGTTAAACCTCCGCTCTCGGTTATGTTCTGTACAGATAAAGGAGGCGGGGTGTCTTTGCGCACTTTTATGGAGTCAATATCAACATAGTAATTGCCTCCTTTGCCGTGTCGCGCCAGAAATTTGAGTTTTATGGTTTTACCCTGCATGCCACTCAAATTAAAATTTATCCTCCTGAAATTGAGCGAGGGCAGATGATTGCTTGAATCAATTACATAAACTTCGTGGTAGGATGTGCCGTCTTCTGTAAGCGACAGTGTCAGGCGGTCGGTGGTGAGGTATTTTTCGGTAGAGGGGTAAATGAAATCATCCACCATCCTATACCAGAAAACTATTTCAATATAATCATCCAGAGGGCCTATCCAGTCGGTGACCACACTGTCTTCCTTATCCCCGCTGCCGATAAGACCTGCGAGGCCTTTGTCGTCATTCATTCCGTGATAGAGCATTACGGTCATATCACCACTCCAGCCGGTCGGGAGTTGACCGCTCAATACATTGTAAAAGCCGATGTCGAGCGGATAGTTCTGTGCATACAAGGCGGTACTGAAATATAGCGCAAAGATGCATACCTGACATGCCTTTAATATCATATATTTATTTTTTAATATATATTCTTTCAAATTAATTCAGTTGTTCCGTTTTGCGTGCTGTATGCAGCAGATATGCCTTGATGAATTCATCCAAATCACCATCCAGTACTGCTTCGGCCTGTGAGGTTTCGTAGTCAGTGCGGGTATCCTTAACCAGTTTGTAAGGATGAAGCACATAATTTCTGATTTGGGAGCCCCATTCAATTTTGAGTTTGGCGCTCTCAATTTTATCGCGCGCCTCATTGCGTTTCTGCAATTCCAGCTCATAAAGTTTTGACTTAAGCATTTGCAGGGCGCGCTCCCGGTTGTCGTGTTGTGAACGGGTAATTTGACAGGTAACCACAATACCCGTAGGAATGTGTTTCACACGCACGGCGGTTTCTACCTTATTTACATTCTGACCGCCGGCTCCGCTACTGCGAAAAGTATCCCACTCCAGTTCACTGTCGGGGATATTGATTTCAATAGAGTCATCAACTACCGGATACACAAACACAGAGGCAAAGGATGTTTGTCGTTTACCCTGGGCATTGAACGGAGAAATACGCACCAGACGGTGCACGCCATTTTCGCCTTTCAGGTAGCCATAGGCAAATTCACCGTCTATCTGTAAAGAAACAGAGCGAATGCCGGCTACATCGTCATCGGTTCGGTCCAACTCGCTCACCTTGTAATCATGCTTTTCAGCCCACATCACATACATCCGCATGAGCATTTGTGCCCAATCGCAGCTCTCGGTACCGCCGGCGCCTGCATTAATTTCCAGGATGGCGCTGAGTTGGTCCTCAGGGTGATTGAGCGTGGAGCGAAACTCCAACTCGTCCACGGCGCTAAGCGCCTGCTCGTAAGCCGCCTTTAAATCGGCTTCACTTGCTTCACCTGCTTCAAAAAAGTCGCGGTAAACCGCTGCTTCTTCATAGTGTCTCCACGCCTCCTCAAAAGCGCTCACCCACCTTTTGTTGATTTTTATGGCGCGCAGCAACTCCTCGGCTTTTCGGGGGTCGTTCCAAAAGTCGGGATGAAGAGTGGTCTGCTCGTCTTGCAGAATTTTCAGCTTGCGGTTTTCGATGTCAAAGAAACCTCCTCAGGGCATCCAGGCGGCCCTTTATATCATTTAAGTTGTCAGGCGTCATACAGCGCTAAATTTCGCTCAAATATATGTAACATGCTGATAATATGTACCAACACACAATGGGGCTTACAGAGGAACTTGCCTATGAGCATGAATCTCTGGCTCAGATAATACAAATCTCTTTCTAGCGCCTTTCCTTCTTTTTTCACAAAATCAGCACCAGACAGTCGTGTGCAGCAACCTTCTTGCGCCTGACCAAGTAAAATCTTTTATCGGGCAGTAATCAAAGCCCGCCGTGCCCAACAGAAAATGAGCAGAATATGTTTGTTTCGCCCTGTGAATTTCGTGCACTATCTCCGGCTGCTTCATCGCGCTTATCGGTACAAATACCGCCACGAACCCGGCGGGGTGCGTTTTTTGTACAGGCATCTTCGCCCCGGAGATACAGCGCTTGATATTGGCGCACACAAAGGCGCCTACGTGTACTGGATGCAAAAAATCACAGGCGCACGGGGCAAGGTATTCGCCTTTGAACCGCAACATAACCTATACCTACGTCTGCAACAATTGGTGCGCTACGCGCATTGGCAACAGGTAACCGTTGAAAACCTCGCTCTCCACCATCACGAAGGCATGGGGCAGTTGTTTATCCCCGCCGGCTTGCCCGATGGCTCCTCACCCGGCGCGCGCATCTTTCCTACTGAGGTTACAGAACCTGGCGCTTGGCAACAGGTGCAAACCACTACCCTCGATGCGTACTGTACGTTGCACGGGTTATTGCCTGACTTTTTAAAAATTGATGTAGAAGGCAACGAGTGGAATGTTCTCACCGGAGGTGAGCACACCATACGGCTACATCGCCCGGTTTTAATGATTGAAATTGAAGCCCGGCATGTGGGCGAAGATAGGGCGCGCGAAACTTTCGCCTGGCTGCAACAGCATGGATATGAGGGTTTTGCCCTCTCTGCCCGCCGCGATATTCCCCT
>JANWXI010000163.1 GCA_025057415.1 Chitinophagales bacterium | reverse complement strand
TGCCTTAAGGGCAGGCGACCCACTCAAAACCTCTTGCCATCAAGCTCACAAGCGCTAACTTTTGTTCTAACACTTCGCTACTTTCTTAACACAGAAAACCCTTTCCAAATCATCAGGGTACATCAAGAATGTAAATTTCTCCGGTGTAACTGTACGACAACCTCAAAACATTTTTTACAACAACTCCCCCACTATAAACACACTGCCTGCCACCAGCACCACATCGCGCGGACCTGCATCGCGCATCGCCTGGCGAAAAGCGCTGCGCACGCTTCGGTAGTAATCACCCTGCAAACCATGCGCACATGCGAGACGGTGCAACTCCCCGGCAGGCAACGCACGCGGTATGCGCGCATTACAAAAATAAAACGTTGCATGGCGTGGCAGCAAACGAAATATCGCTGTGAGGTCTTTATCGGCTACCGCTCCGTAAACCCAACGGAGACGCTCATATTTTATTTTTTTAAGTTGTGAAACAACAGCGCGAATTCCCGCTTCGTTGTGGGCGCTGTCAAAAATTACCAGAGGATTTTTGCGGCGCACCATCCAACGCCCCATAATGCGGGTATTTGCCGTGACGTTCGCAAATCCCTTTTTAACCGCTTTGGCGGATATTTCTACACCGGAATTTTGCAAACAAATGACGGCAGCAAGTGCAGTACGAATGTTTTTCTGCTGGTAATCGCCAGCCAGATCACTTTTGGGCAATTTGCCTTTACACAACTGCTCCGCGAATACAATCGGTGAGCCGCGTTCGCTGGCTGTGCGTATAAATACTTCGCGTGTTTGCGGATGAATTTCTCCAATCACCACGGGTATGCCGGGTTTTATTATGCCTGCCTTTTCAGATGCAATCTGTGGCAACGTGTCGCCCAGAAACTGCTGGTGGTCGAAACTAATGTTGGTAATTACCGAAAGCAAGGGACGTATAATGTTGGTACTGTCTAACCTTCCCCCCATGCCGGTTTCAATGACGGCATAATCAACTTTTTTATCAGCAAAATACTGAAAGCAGAGCGCTGTGGTAATTTCAAAAAAAGATGCATTGAGCGTGGCAAATTTACCGCGATATTGATTGACAAACTTTGTAATGTAATGGGGACTGATAAAGCGACCGTTTATCTTTATGCGCTCGCGGTAGTCCTTGTAGTGCGGCGAGGTATATACGCCCACTTTATAGCCGGCTTCCTGTAACACAGAAGCGATGAGATGCGTTACAGACCCTTTACCATTGGTGCCGGCTACGTGAATACAGCGCAACCGCTCCTGCGGGTTTCCGAGCCATTCGCAAAGCGTTTTGATATTATGCAAATCGGCACGGTAAGCTGCCGGTCCGATGCGCTGAAACATAGGCAGTTGTTGCAGCAAATACGCTTTGGCTTCCGCGTAAGTCACGTAACAAACTTTTGCAATTCCTGCTGCAAAAAAATAATTTCTTTGGAGCCGATAATCTTCATCATGCGAGGTGCTCTTGTATGGGTTTTCATTTCTATTGCAGGCAGCGTAGCAGCGCAATGCCTGGCGCCTTTCCAGGACGTTAACAACTTTGTGTACGTATTTGATGCCGGTCAAAGTAACATGATTGAAAATCTCCCCCTCCGGTCGTTTAAGGTGGGGCGCGCCAACGTGTTTGCCTACATTGCAGCCAACAATCGCCTTAAAGTATATTACCGCGGCAAAGTGTTTACCGTAAACGACAATGCCGCCAACTACTACATGACCGACAACTTCTTTTTGTACCAAAACTTTAACGTGATTAGCGTATTGTACGACAACGAGTTTCGTACACTGGAAACCCTTTTCAGACCCGGTGTGGACTCGCTGTACTATGGCGATAGCATCATTGCCTGGACTAACACGCTCGGAGAGTTTAATGTTTTCTATAACGGTAAAACACAAATTTTAGAGCGCAGCGAAGTGAAACGCGTTAAAATCCAGGACAACGTAATGACATGGGTTGACATTAGCGGAAATTTTAAAGTGTTCTATCGGGGTGAGCCGATAACAATAGAGACCTACGAGCCGTTTCATTTTTTCCCGAACAGAAACTTTATCGTTTATACGGATTACTACAACAATTTCAAATTTTTTTACAACGGTGAACTGCAGGAAACCCAAATACCCGAGGTGAGCGAATACTGGGTAGGCGAAGAGTTTATGGCTTACATAACTCTGCAGCGGCAGTTAGCCGTACATTACAAAGGCAACACTGAAGTACTATTGCAAGACAGACCCGTAAAACTTCTTGTTAAAGAGAACCTGCTGGTTTACATAGATGCCGGAAAAAATTTCTGGTGCTGGTACAAGGGCAAAAAGTACTGGCTGGAGCGGTACGTGCCCTTGAGTTTTGAGGTAGATAACGACATTATTGTGTATCAGGACTTAGACGGGCGACTGAAGGGCTTCTACTACGGTGAGCAATTAGACATCAGCGATCAGATAGTAAAAAAATATCAACTCTACAACGAGGCGGTTACCTACTCGTTGCAACCCTTTGAAACCAAAGTATGGTGCAACAAGAAAACTTTTACGTTTAATTAGTTTACTTGCGCGGTATCCATTTAATTTCTTCTGCGCGCAGTTCGGCACTCATTTTTCGCGCAAGGGTAAACAAGTAATCAGACAGGCGGTTCAGGTAGCGAATAATCAGGGGATGTACCTGTGCTTCGCGATGAAGGGCTACTGTAAGCCGCTCCGCTCTGCGGCACACGGTACGCGCTATATGGCAGTAAGATACGTGTGGGTGCCCTCCAGGCAATACAAAGTGCTTGAGCGGTTCTAACTTTTCTTCGTAGGTATCTATGGCTTTCTCCAGTTCTTCCACATCGCTATCCAGCAGAGGGGGAAGCCGCAGTTTTTCGTTTTCGGGATCAGCAGCCAACGAAGCGCCCAGCGTAAACAAACGGTCTTGTATAGTAACGAGCAGCGATTTCACATCCGCATCGGTTTGAACATCGCGCAGCAAACCTATCCAGCTATTTAACTCATCAACGGTGCCGTAAGCATCAATGCGCAAATCGCTTTTGAGCACGCGTTTGCCCCCGAAGAGGGACGTTTCGCCCAGGTCACCGGTTTTGGTGTAAATTTTCATGGCAGTGTATTGTAGTGTGGTTCTATTGCTTCGTGGATCGTATCACTTTCAATCAATCCATCGCGCAGGCGTACCATTCTGCGCGCGTGGCGCGCGATGTCTTCTTCGTGCGTTACCAGTATTACCGTGTTACCCTCGCGGTGAATGGTATCGAAAATTTGCATGATTTCGTGGCTGGTTTTAGTGTCGAGATTTCCGGTGGGTTCATCGGCTAAGATAATGGAGGGTGAATTAACGAGCGCCCTTGCAATGGCCACGCGCTGCCGCTGACCGCCGGAAAGCTCGTTGGGTTTGTGATGCATACGGTCGCTTAAGCCCACCATAGCCAGCGCATCTTGTGCCCGCCTTATGCGGGCAGTTTTCGGAACACCTGCATAGACCATGGGCAGCGCTACGTTTTCGAGAGCAGTCAGGCGAGGCAGCAGGTTGAATGTCTGGAACACAAAACCAATTTCGCGATTGCGCACGTGTGCCAACTGGTCGTCTGTCATGCGGCTGACGTTTGTGCCGTTTAGAAAGTATTCACCTGCGGTAGGAGTATCAAGGCAGCCGAGTATATTCATAAGCGTTGACTTGCCCGAACCGGAAGGGCCCATGAGCGCCACGTATTCATTTTTGTTTATCAGGAGGTTTATGTCTTTAAGGGCTTGGATGGTTTCGCGTCCCAGTACGTAATCTTTTCGGATATGTTGCAGCTTGATGACCTGCATGATAGTGATTTTAAGTATTTGGCAAACGATATTGTGTGGTGATTGTTTTCAGATGGGCGCGTAAAAATGGTGTTATTTCGGATATTCTTTCAATGAAAAGTAGGTGTGTTGTATAAAAACGCGTGTAGCGGAATAAAACCGGGCGTTACTAACGGGTGAGGGGGCCTGGTTGCAGCGCGTGCTGTGGCGCAGGAGGGCTAAATTCGGGTGAGGGATGCGAGCGGAAAGCCCGCAGTC
>JANWXI010000162.1 GCA_025057415.1 Chitinophagales bacterium | reverse complement strand
TGCTCCGCGTAGCTTTGCGGAGCGGAGCAGCGGGGGGCACCCCCAAACAACACATAACAATTTTTTAGTAATTGCAAGCAGTGTTGCATGTACCGAGATGCAGTTTTTGTCAATCGGTAATTTCGCGTAGGTTTGCCGCCCTTTCGGGCACATAATATGTTTAAAAACAAGGAGACGGTCATCGGGTGGGTGTTGCTCAGCGCCTTGATGTTTATCTTCTTTATGTACACGAACAAAAAGGAGATGGAACGGCGGCAGCAGGAGCAAGCCAAACAAGAGCAGGCCGCGCGGGACTCTCTTCAGAAAAAACCGGCGCCGCAAACAGTTACGAGCACAGGCGTTACTGCCGATACGTTACAGGCAACTACCAATACCGACAGTTTACTTTCCGTTGCGCAATACGGCCCGTTTGCAGAGGCGGCATCGGGCAAAGAAGATACCGTGGTGGTTGAAAATGAATTGCAACGCATTGTTTTTACCAACAAGGGCGGGCAAATCAAGAGTATTGAACTGAAGAAGTACAAAACCTGGGACAAGAAGCCGCTCATTCTTTTTACCAATCAAACCAATACGATCAGTTATCAGTTTCCGGTGGGGAATGATAAGGTGATAAACACTGCCGATATGTACTTTGAGGTGCAGGGTGCGCCGTTCAGCGTGAAGGGGGCTGAAAAAAAGAGTATCACTTTTCGCCTGAACGCCGGCAACGGCAGGTATTTTGAGCAGAAATATACGCTGCGCGGCAATGAATATCTGATTGATTACGAAATTAATACCGTAGGGTTGTCATCGGTGCTTCCGCAAAACACAACATTTATCAATGCCGAGTGGACTAACACCCTTGCTGCACTGGAACAAAATGTGGAGCTTGAGCGAAGGTACTCATCGTTGTATTACCGCTATCATCAAAAACAGGTTGAACACTTTGACGAGGATGCCGAAAAAGGCGACATGACTTTTGATGTGCCGTTGGAATGGATAAGCTTTAAACAACAGTTTTTTAACGCTACGCTTTTCAGCGATGGGGCTTTTGCGCGCGGGCGCCTGCAAGCGTATTTTGATAAAAATGACAAGAGTTACGTAAAAAAATACAAAGCCGGTTTTACCCTTAATTACCAACCCACGCGCGACAATCAGTATCGCTTTCAGTGGTTTATAGGACCTAACCACTTCAATACACTTAACGCCTTAGACCGCGAAGCCGAGGAAATCGTAAAGCTTGGACCCAATTTCTGGATGTTTAGTTGGATAAAATACATCACGCGGTTTATCATTTGGGTATTCAGTTGGTTTGAGAGCATTAACCTCAATTACGGCATTATCATACTGCTGATGACCCTGCTTCTCAAACTCGTGCTGCATCCGCTTACGTCTAAGAGCATCGAAAGCAGCGCCAAGATGAAGATACTTGCACCCGAGATTAACGCCCTACGCGAGAAATACGGGGATGACCAGCAAAAAATCAGTCAGGAAACCATGAAACTGTACAGCCGCGCCGGGGTTAATCCGTTGGGCGGCTGCCTGCCGCTTTTGCTGCAAATGCCCATCCTGATGGCGATGTATTACTTCTTTCCTGCCTCTATTGAGTTGCGCCAGCAGCCCTTCTTGTGGGCGCACGATTTGTCATCGTTTGATGCCATCGTTTCGTGGTCAAAGCCCGTGCTGGGCTTTACGCACATCAGCTTGTTTACCATCCTCATGACCATTACATCTATTGTGCAGGCCGTAATGAACAATAGCTTAAACCCCGTTGCCAATCAACAGCCCGGCATGAAGTACCTGCCCTACGTAATGCCTCTCATGCTGATGTTTATTTTCAATTCGTTCCCCGCCGCGCTTACGTATTACTATCTTTTGCAGAACCTTTTGGGCGTAGCGCACCAGTGGATTATCCAGAAATTTTTCATTGACGAGGTAAAACTCCGCAAGCAAATAGAGGAAAACAAAAAGAACCCGCCCAAGAAATCGGGCTGGATGGCAAAACTTGAGGAGATGCAGCGCGAAAACGAAAGGCGCATGCGGGCAGCGCGCAAGTGATTTTTGAGTGTTGAGATTTGGTTTCCCACCCGCGTAAAAAAAATCGGAGAGGCGCGAGTTGCAAGTAACGATTACAAAACTATATTTACCTCTCACAAAACCCTAACACCATGCAAGATTTTAACCGCCTGTTCGACTCTATCTTTATTCAAAAGAGAAAATACCCCAAGACCGATGCCTTTGCTGCCAAAGAAAACGGTGTGTGGCGCAAGTACAGCACCGATGATGTTATCGCCACGGCAAACAAAGTGAGCGCTGCGCTCCTCAGGTTGGGCGTGAAACCCGATGACAAAATCGCCATCGTATCGCCCAACCGCCCCGAATGGAACATCACCGACTTAGGCATTTTGCAAATCGGTGCCATCAACGTACCCATTTACCCCACTATCAGCGAACACGAGTACAAATTCATCTTCAACGATGCGTCTATTAAGTATGCTTTTGTAAGCGATGCAGGTTTGTTTCGCAAAATCAGCGCCATAAAACCCGAAGTACCTTCTTTGCAAGGCATTTTTAGTTACGATAGGGTAGAGGGTTGCGATTATTTCGGTGACTTTGTTCAGTCGGCCGACAGCTCGTACGATGCTGAAATTGAGAGTTTGCGCAATGCCGTTAAACCCGAGCAGTTAGCCACAATTATTTACACATCAGGCACTACCGGCAACCCCAAAGGGGTGATGCTATCGCACTACAACGTAGTGAGCAACATCAAGTCAGTACTACCCATGCTGCCGCTCAATGAACAAAAGCGTGTCATCAGTTTTTTGCCGCTGTGCCACATTTTTGAGCGCATAGTGGTGTATGTATATATGTTGCAGGGCGTATCGGTTTACTATGCCGAAAGTTTGGAAAAAATTGCCGACAACCTCAAAGAAGTAAAACCTCACTTTTTTACTTCAGTGCCTCGCCTGCTGGAGAAAGTTTACATCAAACTCGAAAACGCCGGAGCTGCCCTGGAAGGTTGGAAGAAGAACCTGTATGCAGCCGCAATGGACTTCGCCAAAAATTACGACCTGGAAAAAGACCTTGCCGGCGGATACTCGTTCACGGAACGCCTCAAACGCGCCGTGTACGATAAACTTATTTACAAAAAGTGGCGCGAAGCGCTGGGCGGCCAATGCGAAGGCATCTGCACCGGCGCAGCCGCATTAAACCCGTTGCTGGCGCGCATATTCACCTGCGCCGGCATTCCTATCATGGAAGGGTACGGTCAAACCGAGGCATCGCCCGTAATTACCGTCAATCCGTTTGATATAAACCGCATCAAATTTGGCACCGTAGGCGTGGTGATCAAGGATGTAGAAGTAAAACTGGAACACCGCGAAGGTATGGCGGAAGGCGAAGGCGAAATACTCGTAAAAGGACCCAACGTAATGATGGGCTACTACAACCGTCCCGACCTTACAGCCGAAACTATCCGCGATGGCTGGCTTTACACCGGTGACGTGGGCCGCTTCGTTGAGTACAAAGGTCAAAAATACCTCAAAATCACCGACCGCGTCAAAGAACTATTCAAAACTTCAGGCGGCAAATACATCGCCCCGCAACAGATAGAAAACAAAATGAAAGAAATACCCTACGTAGAGCAAATCATGGTGGTGGGCGAAAACCGCAACTATGTAACTGCCCTCATCGTACCCAACTTCCTCAACCTTTCGGAGTGGTGCCTCAAAAACGGCATCAGCGCCAAAACACAAGAAGAAATGGTAAACAACCCCGAAGTGAAAAAACTTTTCCAAAACTACATTGACGAAAAGAATAAGCACTTCGGTCAGTGGGAGACCGTCAAAAAATTCACCCTCCTGCCCAAAGAGTGGAGCATCGAAACAGGCGAGCTAACCCCCACCATGAAAGTAAAGCGCAAAGTCGTAAACGAAAAATACAAAGCCGAGATAGACGCCATGTACGCATAGGAGTGTCCTGCAAAACAGCGCCGTTTACAACGGAGTGCAATTTGCAGATACATTAAAAAATAGTTTTATATTTTTTGGGGGTGCCCCCGCTGCCAAGCGATGCAAGGCAGCGGGGTCGGGCTTGCTGCGGGGTACGCTGCCGCTTCCGCCCCGCCCGTGAGTTTTTTTTGATTTTTAAAGGTACGGGCGTGGCCGCTTCGCTGGGCTCGCGCCCTTCGCATCCCTCACCCGAGCAAGCGCTCCGGCAACTCTTGTGTTGCGCGGAGCAATACAGATG
>JANWXI010000161.1 GCA_025057415.1 Chitinophagales bacterium | reverse complement strand
ATTCCTTCTCTCGGTCCTACTTTACCCGTAAATTCAGCCAGGAAGGGCTGCGGGATTGTGTGTATGAACTACACGAATTATCAGATGTTGAGGACTTCAGAAAAGTTGCATTTGACGGAAAAAACAGAGCCGGCTTCAACGTGACCATACCTTACAAAACATCTATTATACCATACCTGGACGAACTAGACCCCGTTGCCGCAGAGGTGGGCGCGGTAAATTGTATTCGCATTCAAGAGGGGCGGCTCATCGGTTACAACACGGATGTTATCGGCTTTGAAACTACGCTGAAAAAACTCATCGGAGGCGAGCGCCCGCGTTGTTTTGTGCTCGGCAGCGGAGGAGCCGCCAAAGCCGTACGCTATGTGTTGCACGAGGGAAGGTATGAGTACTTTATCGTTTCGCGCAAACCCACCGATAACCAAATCAGTTATGAGAATATTCCATATCTTCTCGCCAGTCAGAACCTGTTCATCAACACCACGCCGCTCGGCATGTACCCGGACGTGGACAGCTTTCCCCCAATCCCATACCTTTCACTTACGGCAAATGATTTTATGTTTGACCTGATTTACAACCCGCCCGAAACCGTGTTTTTGCAAAAAGGTAAAGAGCGTGGCTGCAAAATCATAAACGGCATGATGATGCTGGAGATACAGGCAGAAGAGAGTTGGAAAATCTGGAATATGTAAACAAATTGTTATTCGTGCATGAACAAAACGCTTCGCAACCATTTGATAGAGCACTACCGCGCTTACATCCGCAAACGCTACGATTACGCACAACTTGTGCGCGATAAAAAATTCCCCAAAAGTTTTACACATGAAACCGTCACCGAACTTCGCAATTTCTTTTTAGACAACCTTTACCCATCGCCTGAAAAGCGCGAAGAATTGGATGCGGCTTTTCAGCAACTGGAATCTTACGTTTCTAACCCGGCAAAAATATGGGGTTTGCTCGGTAACCTCACCGCTGCCATATTTAAGTTTGGCATCCGGTTTCCGGCGGCCATTCGGGTGGGGCTTGCTGCACTGAAAACTCACACCAGCGCCCGTCACTTCGAAGCCCGCCTGATGCAGGCAGCCGAAGAGTTTGGCTATGCTGTGCCTCTCACAGATGAACAGTTTGAGAATTGCCTAGCAGAATTGCCGCCTGAACAAATTAAAGACTTAATCACTGACTTGGCCGACCTCTTTCTGTCGCTGACTGATACTGAAATGCTGCAAAAAACCATAGAGATTCTACAAGGTGTTTTAGAGCAGATGAAACAAAACAAAGACCTCTATGGCCCCGAAGACCATGACGCCATACAACTCGGCATAGCCGTATTGGTGCAGGGAAGGCAGTTACTGAGCAAATACAACGATGAGCAAAAGAAACAAATTGTTGACTTCGTAATTTATAACGAAACAAACTTTCTGAATTACCTGCAGGCGAAGCGAAAAGAAAATCTGAAGATGCGTGAGAAGCGCAGTTAATGTCAATGTGTATAGGGTGAAATTCTGCGTATATAAACGAGGCATAAGCTACTAAATCTAAGTTTCTGGTTACGTCTGGTGCGTTTATTTGTCACCGTTTGGAATGATTGTGTGCATGGGGGTGTATTGTATTCCGTGGTTGGGGGGTCATGGGTCGCCCGCCCGTAGCGGGCGACCCAAGAGGTTACACTCATCTCCTGCATAGCGAAACATCTCCGCGCCCGCGCCTGCGATGCGGGCGCGGGGTAACAACTGTTTTATGAGTCGTATAAAAAATAGCCGCGTAACCAAAAATCGATGTCGTTAGCAAAATAATGACGAGGTATAATACACCTGGTACAAGTCGGGCGCCACAACACAACACGGGCATGCCTTAGCGCACAAGCCGGGCGAGGGATGCGGAGGGCGACCGCCACAGGCGGGCGGCACTGCCTTGCGGCACGAAGGGACGCAAGGATTGCCGAAGCGAAGCGAAGCCCGCAGCAGCCCGACCCCCGCTGCGGTGCGTGGCTATGGGCGGGGCGCAGCGGGGGGCGCCCCCAATAAAACTTTCAACACGTTACTTCATATATACTGCGGCACGACGCGCATCAGCCGATGCTTGGGGCGGCTTTTTATTTTTGCGGGCTATGGATTTTAAACTCGTTACGCGTTTTCAGCCGGCCGGTGACCAGCCCGAAGCCATCCGCCAACTGACCGAAAACCTGCTGCGGGGCGAAAAACACCAGGTGCTGCTGGGCGTAACGGGCAGCGGCAAAACCTTCACCATAGCCAACGTGATTGCGAATGTTCAAAAGCCCACCCTGGTGCTCACCCACAACAAAACTCTTGTAAGCCAACTGTACGGTGAGTTTAAGCAGTTTTTTCCTGAAAACGCCGTTGAGTATTTCGTATCGTACTACGACTACTATCAACCCGAGGCATACATCGTATCGACCAATACATATATAGAAAAAGATTTATCTATCAACGAGGAGATTGACAAGCTGCGGCTCAGTACCACCGCTTCGCTGCTCTCGGGCAGGCGCGATGTGATAGTGGTGGCGTCTGTTTCGTGTATTTACGGCATGGGCAATCCGGTGGACTATGAAAACGGCATCATCCGCCTGCAAAAAAACCAGCGCATCGGCATCAAGCAACTGCTGCATGAGTTGGTGGATAGTTTATATGCGCGCAATGACGAAGCGCTGCAGCGCGGTACTTTTCGTGTGAGGGGCGATGTGGTAGAGGTAGCGCTGCCGTACGTGGACTACGCATACCGCATTACCTTTTTTGGCGATGAGATAGAGGAGATGGAGAGTTTTGAGCCCTCAACCGGTCGTAAATTGGGTGACCTGCAAAACCTCGCCATTTTTCCTGCTAATTTATATGTCACCTCGCGCCAAAAGCTCGACCGCATACTGGAAGAAATAGCGCTGGAACTTGCCAATCAGGTGGAATATTTCAAAAGTATCGGCAAACTGCAGGAGGCAGCACGCCTCAATGAGCGCGTGCGGTTTGATATGGAAATGATTCGCGAGTTGGGCTACTGCTCGGGTATTGAAAACTACTCGCGTTTTTTTGACGGGCGCGCCAAAGGCACACGTCCCTACTGCCTGCTGGACTACTTTCCCGATGATTTTTTGATGGTGATTGACGAGAGCCACCAAACCATACCACAAATTGCCGGTATGTACGGCGGTGACCGCAACCGAAAGATGACACTGGTGGAGTACGGCTTCCGGCTACCCTCTGCGCTGGACAACCGCCCGCTCAATTTTCACGAATTTGAGGCGAAGATGAACCAGGTGATTTACGTGAGCGCCACGCCGGGTGATTACGAACTGGAAAAAACCGGCGGTGTGTTTGTGGAGCAGGTGGTACGCCCTACGGGTTTATTGGACCCGCCCATCGAAGTGCGCCCCACCGCCAATCAGATTGACGATTTGCTCGAAGAAATTGACGAGCGCGTAAAAAAGAAAGAGCGCGTGCTCGTGACCACGCTCACCAAACGCATGGCCGAAGAGCTGCACAAATACCTTCAGCGCCTCTCGGTACGCTGCCGCTACCTGCACAGCGAGGTAGATACACTGGACCGCGTAGAAATCATCCGCGACCTGCGCCTCGGTAAGTTTGATGTGCTCATTGGCGTAAACCTGTTGCGCGAGGGGCTCGACCTGCCCGAAGTTTCGCTCGTAGCCATACTGGATGCCGATAAGGAGGGCTTCCTGCGCAACCGCCGCAGCTTAATACAGGTGAGCGGGCGCGCCGCGCGCAATGCCAACGGCAAAGTGATTATGTATGCCGATACAATTACCCAAAGCATGCAAGCCACCCTTGACGAAACCAACCGCCGCCGCGAAAAGCAAATCCGCTACAACATTGAACACAACATCACTCCGCAAACCGTCTTCAAATCGCGCGAAGAAATCATGCGTCAAACTTCAGTGCTTGACGTACGCCAGCTATCGCCTGATGTGTATGACGAGCTCACCGATGAAGTGAGCTTAGTGGCAGAGCCGGTGGTGCAACACATGAACGCTGAGCAACTGCACAAAGCCATCGAAACCGCCCGCCAAAAAATGCTCGAAGCCAGCCGCAACGAGGACTACCTCACCGCCGCGCGCTACCGCGATGAGATGCTCGCCCTGCAAAAAACGCTGCGCGAAAAAACCGGTAATTAAACATTAATTTTTTTTATAATTTATTTTCTGGTTTGGGGGTGCCCCCGCTGCTGCGCTTCGCAGGGCTACGCGCAGCAGCGGGGTCGGGCTGGCTACGGGGTACGCATTCGCTCCCGCCCCGCCCGCGCATGTTGTATTTTCAGCGGAGCGGGCGGGGCCGCTTCGCTGCACTCGCGCCCTACGCATCCCTCACCCGTACAAGCGTTCCGGCAGCTCTTCTGTGGCGCTGAGCAGCACAGATGAGCAGAGAGTTGCCGTGATGATTTGTATAAAGAATAATTTTAATGTGTTGAGCGGTTGTGACGGGGCGGGGCGCGGGTGGGGGCGCCCCCC
>JANWXI010000160.1 GCA_025057415.1 Chitinophagales bacterium | reverse complement strand
GCGGGCGCAACCTATGCCTATCGCTATATAACCCATTTCCCCTTGTTGAGCATCTCACGCTAATGCCTATCAATGCATCATTTCATTGCACATCAACACCTAACCCACATCAATCCACCAACAGCCGGTGTAGCAATTACACCACTATCCACAAAAGATTTTACAATACATTTTGAAACTAAAAGCATAAAATCTATATTTGCGCTCCTTTTTAAAAAGGCGTACGCTCACATGGCTAAACAAGACCTGATAAAGCAAGACGGTACCATCACAGAGGCGCTGAGTAATGCTATGTTCAGGGTAAAGCTGGAAAACGGGCACGAAATCATTGCCCACATCTCCGGCAAAATGCGGATGAATTACATCAAAATTCTCCCCGGTGACAAAGTGAGTGTAGAAATGAGCCCTTACGACCTGAACAAAGGAAGGATAACCTTCCGCTACAAATAAATTCATAACTATGAAAGTAAGAGCATCGGTTAAGAAAAGAAGCGCTGACTGTAAAATCGTTAGACGCAAAGGAGTAGTTTACGTCATCAATAAAAAGAACCCAAAATTTAAACAACGCCAGGGCTAATCTTTTACTGAAATAAACACAACATACACATGGCACGTATAGCAGGTATAGACCTACCAAAAAACAAACCCGGCTTCATTGGCCTTACATACATTTACGGCATAGGCCGCTCTACCGCCAACAAAATACTCGCCCACAACAGCATAGACCCCTTTAAGAAGGTTAAGGACTGGAGCGATGTGGAAATAAACAGCATCATCAGCTACATCAGCAACAACCTGAAAACCGAAGGCGAACTGCGCGGTGAGGTACAGCAAAACATCAAGCGCCTGCAGGACATCGGTTGCTACCGCGGCATACGCCACCGTAAGGGACTTCCGGTGCGCGGCCAACGCACCAATACCAATGCCCGCACACGCAAAGGAAAGCGTAAAACAGTTGCTAATAAGAAAATGGTAACCAAGTAATTATAACTAAAAACCTACAGAAATACTTTAATATGGCAAAACAACAGCAGCAGAGCGCAATAGCCAAAGCCAAAGCCCGTAAACGTGTGGTAAAGGTTGATGCTGATGGCAAGGTTTACATCAATGCTACATTCAACAACATCATTATAACATTTACCAACATGGCCGGCCAAACCGTTTGCTGGAGCAGTGCCGGAAAAGCCGGTTTTCGCGGTTCCAAGAAAAACACACCCTATGCGGCCCAGGTAGCAGCAGCCGAAGCAGCTAAAGCCGCCTACGATGCCGGTATTCGCAAAGTAGAGGTATTCGTTAAAGGACCCGGCTCAGGTCGCGAAGCTGCCATCCGCACTATCTACTCCACAGGCATTGAGGTTACTATGATAACCGATACCACACCCATACCTCATAACGGTTGCCGCCCGCCAAAAGCGCGCAGAGTGTAGTTTAACATCCTAACAAATCCTCTCATAAACATGGCACGTTACATAGGACCAACCACCAAAATTGCACGTAAGTTCGGAGAGCCGATATACGGCACTGACAAGTACTTTGACAAGCGCAATTACCCCCCCGGCCAACACGGCTTAGCAAAAAAGCGCAAGTCGCAATCGGATTACGCTTTACAGCTTCAGGAAAAACAAAAAGCCAAATACACATACGGTTTGCTCGAGCGCCAGTTCAGAAACCTATTTAAAAAAGCATCGCGCAAAAAGGGCGTAACCGGTGAAAACCTCCTCAAGCTCCTCGAAGCCCGCTTAGATAACACCCTCTACCGCCTCGGGTTTGCCTGTACACGCGCACAGGCCCGTCAACTCGTAACGCACAAACATGTAACGGTTAACGGTGCAGTAGTTAACATCCCCTCATATATCCTTAAGCCGGGTGATAAAGTGGCACTCCGCGAACGTTCTAAAAATCTGGATGTGGTACGCGAAGCCATCGCCCGCAAAGGCAAAAAATTTGCCTGGTTAAACATTGATGAGAAAAAAGTAGAAGGAACCTTTTTGGATTACCCCGAACGCGACCAGATACCCGAAAACATAAACGAACAATTGATTGTAGAACTTTACTCCAAGTAACCTCTTTTTTAAAAAAAAACTCTCAAAAAATATCAGGACCATGTTAACCTTTCAGAAACCCGACAAAATAACCCTGCAAAAGGCAACTGACTTTGAAGGTACGTTTGAATTCAAACCCCTGGAACCGGGCTTTGGTGTTACCATAGGTAACGCCCTGCGCCGGGTTCTCCTTTCTTCGCTGGAAGGATACGCCATAAGCGGCATCAAAATCTCCGGCATTGAACACGAGTTTTCGACCATTAAAGGAGTATTGGAAGACGTAACCGAAATTGTGCTCAACCTCAAGCAGGTTCGCCTCAAAAAAATCATGGATGACAGTTCTGCTGCCGATAAGATTTATATCTCACTCAAAAACACCTCGCAATTCAAAGCCGAGCACATTGAGAAACACACCAATGTTTACAAAGTAATCAACCCCGACCTGGTGATTTGCAACATGGAAAACAACGTTAACCTCGAGATTGAACTAACTATCTCGAAAGGGCGCGGGTATGTAATTGCCGATGAAAACTCCAAAGAGCATCCTATAGGTTACATTCCGATTGATGCCATCTATACACCTATTAAAAACGTAAGATACAGTGTTGAGCCATATCGTGTTGAGCAACGTGTGGACTTTGAAAAACTCGTTTTAGAAGTAGCTACCGATGGCACCATCCACCCCGAAGAGGCAGTAAAAGAAGCTTCGCGCATATTGATTCAGCACCTGATGCTTATATCTGATGACCACATTACTTTTGACCAGCCGAGCGCAGCTACTACCGAAATTGTGGACGAAAACGTTTTGCACTTGCGCAAGTTGCTCAAAACGCCGCTCGAAGATTTGGACCTTTCGGTTCGCGCATTCAACTGCTTAAAGGCAGCCAAAATCAACAGTTTAGAGGAATTGGTACAGTTTAACACCAACGACCTGCTCAAGTTCCGCAATTTTGGCAAAAAATCTCTCGTGGAAATTGAGGCACTCCTGCACGAAAAGGGCCTCAGCTTCGGTATGGATTTATCAAAACTGAAACTAGACGAATAATTCTATAAAAGAATCATCACAACCGGCACGCCATGAGACACGGAGACAAAGTTAACAACCTGGGGCGCACCGCAGCCCACCGCCATGCCCTGCTGAGTAACCTGGCAGTATCGCTCATTAAACACAAACGTATTTTTACGACAGTAGCCAAAGCCAAATCGCTCAGGGTTTTCGTAGAGCCGATAATTACACGCAGTAAAGAGGACACTACGCACAACCGTCGTGTGGCCTATAGCTATTTAGGCGCTAACTCTGCTGCCAAACAGGCGGTAAAAGAACTTTTTGGCGTTATCGGCAGCAAGGTAGCTGACCGGCCAGGCGGTTATACCCGCATCATTAAAGCGGGTTTCCGAGCAGGTGATGGCGCTGATATGGCACTTATTGAATTAGTTGATTTTAACGAAATCTACACTCAAAACAAAACCAAACGCAGCACCGAGCAGCGCAAGAAAACACGCCGAGGACCTTCTAAGAAAAAAGCCCCCAAAACTGCTGAGGAAACAAATACCGTTTCGGAGTAAGTTTTTACCCTATGACCTTTCCCTGCTGATAATACCGGTCTGTGTTGACCGGTATTTTTTTACACATTGCTAAAAAAAGAAAGCGCCCCGAATTCGGGGCGCTTTCTTTTACATGACCCGGCAAGCCATTACGAGAGGTGCTTGCTCAGAATTTTGGCTAAGTCAAACATGCTGATGGTTGACTTACCGCCAAAGAGGGGCTTGAGGGTGGCATCAGCGTTGATGTTGCGCTTGTTTTTGGCATCCTGAAGTTTGTTCTTCTTGATGTAATCCCACACTTTTTTAACGGCTTCGGTGCGAGCCAGTGGCTTGCTGCCTACTACCGCAGCCAGCGTAGCGCTGGGCGTAAGGGCTTTCATAAATTCAGGATTGGGCTTGCGCTTCGCCTTGGGCTTAGCTGCCTTTTTAGCCGCTTTTTTGGCGGGCTTTTTTGCTTTTGCTTTTTTGGTTGCCATGGTTGATAGGTTTTTGTGCCTGAAAAGTATGCACTGGGCAATACACTCACCAAATACACGCTTAAATATTTATTCACATTGTGTGCAGAATAACAGCGTGTGTCTCCCTCTCAAAAAGCTGCAAACGACCCTTCATATTATCTATTTAAATAATATATTGGGCGATTGTGCAAGCAAACAATTTTTCACTACGCAATTATTTTGCGTAGCAGAAAAAATGCGAAATACCCACAAAATTGAGGCATACGGGTGTGAAGGTGTGTATCATATTAATTTAAATATTTTACGAACACGTTACATGCATGCTTGCTTGTTGATGTGTACATGGAAGTCAATTTATGCTCACGAGTGGTTTCGTAACGATTGAAATTGCAACAGCGCTGCGGTGTAAGCTCGCGCCAGCCGGGTGAGGGATGCGTAGGGCGCGAGCGAAGCGAAGCGGCAGCGCCTGTACCGCTGAAAAACACAAATAACGGGCGCGGCGGAAGCGGCAGCGTACCCCGTAGCAAGCCCGACCCCGCTGCCTTACGAAGTTTGGCAGCGGGGGCACCCCC
>JANWXI010000015.1 GCA_025057415.1 Chitinophagales bacterium | reverse complement strand
CCTTGTTCGGGTAACTCCAACGATTCGATACATTCATCAAACCGCATTTTTTCAAGCATTTTAATCATCATAACCATACCTGCCCATGGAGTGATTTCTTTATCCATAAACTCAATTTTGAAGTCCATCTTGTTGTAAGATTTTCTTACGTAAAACACGACAAATTTAACAGGGCACGATGCGTGGTATCCTATTAGTTTTCAACATCTTGTATCAGATAATCTCTAATGGCGGTCATTAGAAATTTGTACCGAATGACAATTTTGGGTTTATAATACAACGTACATTTCTGCCATGTGTATTGCACCGTAGGTAGTATGTGATCCGGCCCAATCGCTTATCGGAGAGTTGCTCCGCACACCTTGCATGGTAAGCGTACCATTTGAACACCCGTTTCGCTTATTGGTCAGCACGCATGAGTAGTAATTACCCTGATCCGGACGTTTGGTGTAAAATAGCATAGGACCTGATAAATTGGTTTGGTTAAAACTTTTACAAAAGCCCGAAGTACTGTTCATATTGCCGCTAACTGTCCAATTCTGCAATTCTACCTGATCTAAATACAACCGACCATTGCTGCATGGTGTTGGACATCCACCATAGGTATCAAAACCTATAGTAAAGTAAAAATAGCCAAAAGTAGAGCTATTATCTGAACACCCTCCAGAGCCACCGGCGCTACCACCACAACCTGATTGTTGAGATGTAAGTGTAAGGTATGCAAAAGTAATAAACATCAGCATTTTAACGTATTTCACAAAGTAATTATTTTAATGCTTATATATTTTCAAAAACCAAAACTTATTTTGTTAAAATTAAGGGGATGCAAAACATGAAGTTTACACCCAAAGGGGAATACCCTTCTCCACATTGGCATTGGTACCAAGTATGATGTACATAGCGCCAGTACATCATTAACAATTACCGACAACATGGTATTTGAAAAAAATGAGGCCTCTATGAAAAACATGTATGCCAAAGAGAAGCCGGCACGCTTGCGATGCAGTGCGAAAGTATGTAACAAAACAGCCGGATGTGGTGAATGATTTTTACAAAGAGGACGAGGAAAAAAAATAAACAGGTCAGTTACTTGTTCTTATTGGCCAACTGGCCGCAGGCGGCATCTATATCTTTGCCGCGGCTTCTGCGAACAGCCACATTAATGCTGCGGCTCAGCAGCGGGGTCGGGCTCGCTACGGGGTACGCTGTCGCTTCCGCCGCGCCCGTTATTCATTTGTTTTATCAGTGGTACGGGTGCGGCCGCTTCGCTGCGCTCGCGCCCTCCGTATCCCTCACCCGGTGATTACAAACATATTATTGTTGCGCGTTTTGTATTGCGCGTGGTGTATATGTCAAAAACCCACAGCGCAAGAGCGTTACCCTTGCCAAACTATCTGCCCGGCTCTAAAAATCCCTATGATGTTTCGCAAAACGAAGTTATCACATAACGTTGCGTATATATCGTGTAAAGGTTGTTATATGATTTTCTGATATCTACTTCTCATGTCTCACGAATTTCTCACTAAAGTTGTATTTCATATTTGCTGCTGCCGTGAAAAAAACACCCAAAAAGCCAGCCGAAATAACAAAACTGGAAAAACTAACTGGTTTTCGTTTTGATGAAATTTACAATATCAATGATTACAGGGCTTCCATCGCTTACAATGGTAAGAACAAAAAAGGGGGGTATTTTACACGCGGTGGCGAATTGGTGGCTATAGTGCTTGAGGGCAGTACACTGAATTTCATACCCCCGTTGGATGAATTCTCCTATCTTGAGGAATTATATTTTTCCGAAAATAAGATTAAGGAAATTAAGGGTTTGGAAAATTTAAAGCAATTAAAAATTCTGCATTTAGCGTACAACAATATCTCAAAAATTCAGGGGTTGAGCAATCTCACGAAATTGCGGGAACTAACGCTTGCCGGTAATAAAATAACAGAAATTCAGGGGCTGGAGAACCTTGTTGAATTGACTTTGCTGGACCTGAGCGATAACAAGATTAAGGAAATCAAAGGGCTAGATAATCTCAGGCGCCTGACAAGGTTGAACTTGGGCACTAACCGCATTACAAAAATCAAAGGCATCGAAGCCCTCACTGCATTAGAAGATTTGAATATCAGAAACAATCAAGTCACTGAAATCCGAGGATTGGATAATCTGAAAAACCTAAAGAGTTTGATTTTGGGAGGAAACAGAATATCTGTAATTAAAAACTTAGACGCTTTAACTCAACTCCGCACCCTCGACCTGTGCAGAAATAAAATCCGTGAAATAAAGGGACTCGACAGGTTAAAGCATCTCAACTCGCTGTTTTTGGAAAAAAACAAAATTGCGAACATTCAGGGCTTAGACAAGCTGAGGGAACTGGAGTGGCTGAACCTAAGCCACAATCACATTTCTGAAATATCCGGTTTGGAAAATTTACGGCAACTGCGATGGCTGGAGTTGTGCAACAACAATATCACCCGCCGTAAGGGCCTTGAAAATCTGAAAAATCTTGAGGAAGTGTATTTAGACGGTAATCCAATTAAATAAATTAAAGATGCAGTATTAATTGCAACTTAATGTGAAAGATTTGGTTATCTTAATAAGATAAAAGTTTATACTAGTGCGGTTTATCCTATGCTATTATAGATGGTTAATCTATTCGGTTTGCCCTGTTTGTATGAGCCAATCTGAGTATCTTGTTTACGTAATTTCCATTCTTTATAATCTATTTAAAATAAGACAAAAACAATTGATTTTACATTTATGCCAAAATGTAAAAGTACCATTTGTTTATGCTGATTAGCATGATTAAAAACAAAACAAAATGCAATATAAGTTGATGATTTTGAATAACTTTTATAGTTTAAATTTCGATAGAGTATCAATGTGGCTCAACAAGTAAATCTTAAAAAAAATGCCTTGTGTATGATTTGAAATAATTTGGTTCGGGGAATTTACTTCGAGGAAAATATATGTTTTATTAAAAAAAAAATTAGCTTTACAACCCCTTTAATTTGAAATAACCTAAAAACTACCATATTATGAAGCGCAATTTACTTAACCTGACTATTGCGTTATTAGCTTTACTTACATTTGTTACGCAGTCACTGAATGCACAATTGCTTTACACTCGCACCTTTTTCAACACTACTTATACCCCCATTACTATTGGAGGTGGGGCGACCCAAATTACCGGGGGGACGGGTATAGGTAACTTCTCTAACACCGGCGGTGTTGCAAATACCGATGAAGGAGCAGCGCTTATACCGCTGCCATTTAACTTCAATTATGCCGGAACTACCTACACAACATCCCATTTTGTAAATGTATGTACAAACGGATTCATTACATTCAATACGACCGGTACAAATGCTTCTAAAACAATTGCTTTTTCAAATTCAAACTTATTTACCACTGCAACTCCAAACGTAGTGATTGCCGGTTGGTGGGATGATCTGGATGTTAACGTTGGCTCAACACCCCGTGTTCTCTACCAAACTCAAGGTACTGCACCCAACAGAACATTTACTATACAGTTTGAGAATATTGCAGCCTTTTACCTCACCTCAACCAGTTTGATTAATTTTCAGATTATTTTATATGAAACAACCAATGTCATTGAATTAAAATATGGTAGTGTAACTAAAGCAGTTCACAGCACTTCGGAATCTGCTTCTATAGGGATAGAGTGGGGCAGTGGTGGACCGGGTAACTTTATAGATGGCATTACCGGCTCCAGTATAGTTGGCACCGATATGTTCAATTGCGAAAATTACCCATCTTCATCATTTGGCATACGATTTACTCCCGGAGCGCCCACTTCACTATCAGGAGGTACGTATAACGTGGGGACAGGGCAAACATACCCTACACTAACGCATGCACTTGCTGATATCAATCACAGGGGTATCAGCGGAGCTATTACTCTCAATTGTACGGATGCATCTTATCCTAACTCTGCCGGTAATATGTACCCTATGATCTTAGGCCCCATCTCGGGAGCATCAGCCACAAACACCGTTACAATCTTAGGCAATGGCAGTGGTAGTAATGCAGTACTTTCATATAGGGGAAGATATTCGGGTTCTTTTTTCTCTAACGGTAGTACTATTTCACCGGGAGCCCCAATATTGTCGTTAGTGGGTAGTGATTTTGTTACGGTACGTGATATTACCTTCAATCTTTCTGCTACTGCCCCGACAGGTACTCCATTTTCAACTCCTACTAACCGGGCAATTTTTGTAAGTAATGCCTCTGCTACAGATGGAGCCACAAATAATACAATCCGTGATATAGTTGTTACTTTGGATCGCGCAGTTACCACCAGTGGTGGAATTGTTCAAAACGCAGCTATCACCCCATCCTCTTCAGCAGGTGCAAACAGTAACAATAAATACTTAAATTTAGACATACGCAACGTATATTTTGGTATCCAACTTACCGGTAATGCAACTTTTCCCGATCTCAACTGCGAAATCGGCACCACCGCCTGCGCCACCCGCAACACCATCGGTGACCCCAACACCGCTAATGACATCGGCAATGGTACTTCTCAAACCTGGGGCATACGCGCTACCAACCAAAGCGGAGTGAAAATTTACAATAACAATATCAGAAACGTTACCGCCAATGGCGCTCAGGCCGATGGTATATTCTTGGAACTTGCACAAGGCACCAGCGAGGTGTATAACAACATTGTGCGTGGTGTCCGTAATGGTAGTACTACTTCTACCATCGGTATTGGCGGCATTAGTTTATCACATGCCACCTCGGGAACACTTACCATACGGGTATATAACAACGCTGTATCTGAAATTACTTCAGGTTACACGGGAACTGCTACCGCCTTACGTGTACAGCGCGGTATATTTATTAGAGGTACAGGAGGAGCTACTACGCAAACTTACGATATTTGGAATAACAGTGTGAGCATTGACGGCTCGGGGAGTTTGAATGTGAGCAACGCCTGCTTCGAAATTTCTACCACCAGCGGGCCGGTTTACATTGTGCGCAACAACATTTTCGCCAACTTTACCCCGGCTCAGGGGGCTACCGCCCGCCATTGGGGGATTGTGAGCACTTCCGCCACGGCACTCGGAAACACCGGTACTGCCTACACACACAACGATGTATGGATAGCCAATGATGCCGGCACCTCCGGTTTTACGGCACTCGGGAACACTACACCATATAACGGTGTTGCCGCCTGGCAAAGTGCCATGACACAAGCTACCAATAACATTAACCCTGCCGTTGACCCGCAGTATGTTGATAATAACTCCGACCTACACTCGGGCTCCGCTGCATTGAACGGTGTGGGGACTACTTATCCTACTTATTTGACTGCAGATTTGGAGTGTGCCACCAGAACTGATAACGACTTAGGCGCTTTCATAATAAACGTATGCAACTCTGCCACAGGTGGAACTGCCTCTTTCACCGGAGGACCCGGAGGCCCATCAGGCGGTTGTGTGGGTTTGACCAAAACGATGAGTGTAACCGGAGCTACACCTCCTTCATCGGGGATAACGTACCAATGGGAGGTATCAACCATAGGTGGAGGCGTTGGGTTTACAAACGTTACCGGAGGTTCAGGAGCTAACACCACTACCTACACCACTGGCCCCCTTACAGCCGGTACTTATTACTATCGCTTGAGAGTACACTGTTCGTCACCTCCGGGGTTCACGGCATATTCAAACGAAATTACCTTAACGGTTAGCGCACCAAATGTAACAGTTACTCCCACCAGCGGTACATTCTGTTACCCGGGTACTGGGATAACATTAAATGCTGCCGGTGCCTCCACCTATTCCTGGAGTCCAGCAAGCGGCTTAAGCAGTACATCTGGTGCTACCGTCATTGCTACTCCTGTTACTCTGACCACTTACACAGTTGTTGGTACAGATGCCAATGGATGTACGGCAAATGCAACCTCCACAATTAACGCGTTACCTAAGGTGCAACTCACCGTGAGCGCCACCCCTACTTCGGTATGTCCGAACGGAAATAGCCAGTTACTGGCAACTCCCAAGCAGATACTAGGTTACAGCGTTACTTCCATTACTTACGCACCTAGTCCAGTGCCCGGATCAGGTGTTACGATATTGGCTCAAAACGGAACAGCATTAACCCCTCTTGCAGCAGGAACCTTGGACGATGGTCGTTGGAATGTGACGCTGCCTTTTACTTTTGACTATCTTGATACCACTCTAACCTCTGTTTCCATTGGTACAAACGGCGTAATCATGTTTTATCCCCCGGCATTCGCTACTGCAGGTTACAATAACACGTTACCATCTACAATTGATCCCGATGGTATGTTTGCTGCCATGTTTGCCGATTTGGATTTAAGGTTTTTTACAGGTTATACCTACACCGTTTCTTATTGGACGGAAGGAACTGCGCCAAACAGGAGATTTGTTGTGAATTATAATAACGTGGGTTTTTACAACTCTGGTCTTGCACCAACCTCATTCGCTACGTTTCAGGCAGTGATAGGGGAAGACGGTACCCTGGAAACTCATGTTGCCTTAATTTCCAATACAACCACCGGCAAAGCCATAGGATTGGAAAACTTTACCGGCACTGTGGCGGTTGTACCACCGGGCAGAAACAATGCCGCAAACTGGGGAATGATCGGTAATGAGGCATATCAGTTTATTCCGATTGTGCCTACATTTACATACAACTGGTCAGAGCAATTTCCCTCACCGGCTAATCTGTCTTCTACAGTCATCGCTAATCCAACAGCCAACTCTTTACTAACTACTGAGACCTACACGGTTACTGTTACGGGTGCTGGAGGTTGTTCAGCTACCGGTAGTGCTACAGTTAACGTGGCCGCCAGCGCTACAGTTTCGTTATCTGCCTCGCCTGCCACCAGCTGCCAGGGCACACCGGTTACACTTACCGCCACCGCCACCGGTGGAGGTACCATTACCTACAACTGGTCGCCCAGCGGCAGCGGTGCAAGTCATATAGTCACATTAGGGCCTGGTACTCATGTGTTTAGTGTAACGGTAACAGACGATTGCGGCAGCACAGCCAGCGCTTCTACATCATTTACCGTTAATCCGGCTCCACCTGTTGCCGTTTCACCCACAAGCGCCACCTACTGTCATCCCGGCACAGGGGTTACTTTGACTGCATCGGGAGCATCAACATACTCCTGGAGCCCTGCTGCTGGTCTAAGCAGTACTTCTGGCGCTACTGTTACGGCAACGCCCTCAGGTAGTACTGTTTATACAGTTACCGGTACTGACGGAATAGGATGTACTGCCACTGCATCAGCCAATGTAGTGGTAAGTCCAAGTGTGAGTGTGACTTCTGTAACGGCCACGCCTCCTACAGTTTGCTCCGGAGGCAACAGTAACCTTCAGGTGAATGTAAGTGTTGGTACTACCAACTCGGCTTACACCGTAAACAGTATCCCGTACTCATTAACTCCCACAACGGGCTTTACTAATGGACCCACAGGGGACGATGTCATCAGCTCCTCAATCTCTCTGCCGTTCCCATTCAGCTTTTTTGGTACCACTTACAACAATATATTTATCAACACTAACGGGCAGGTTGGGTTTGATTATTCCGGCTCTACAGCAGCTCAGCAACGTACCGCACAAACTCTGCCCAGCACAACACTTCCTAATGCCAACATTTCTTTGTGTTGGGCTGACCTGAATGCTACAACCACAGGCATGATAAAATACGGAACTGTAGGTACTGCCCCCAACCGCGTTTTTGTTGTTGATTATTCTGCTGTACCGTTCTTTTCTGGCGGAGGTACCGTTAGTGGTCAAATCAAACTGTTTGAGTCATCAAATAAAATAGAGGTACACGTTACTTCTGTTACTACGAATACATCCCTCAAAACACTGGGTATTGAAAATGCCACTGGCACTATTGGAAACGCAGCTCCCGGCCGTAATAACGTGAACTGGCTGGTAAGTTCGCCCGAAGCTTGGGAATTTGTACAGCCCGCTTCACTTACCTATAACTGGAGCCCTGCCACTTTCCTCAGCAGCACCACAGTGGCAAACCCAACTGCAAGCGGGGTTACTTCTACAACTACCTATAACGTTACTGCTTCACTAAGCGGATGTTCTGCAACCGGCACAGTTACCGTAAATGTAGCGAGCGGTGCAACCGTTTCGTTGTCTGCTTCTCCCGCTACCAGTTGCCAGGGCACGCCGGTTACACTTACCGCCACCGCCACCGGTGGAGGTACCATTACCTACAACTGGTCGCCCAGCGGCAGCGGTGCTAGCCACACGGTTACCTTAGGGCCTGGTACTCACGTGTTCAGTGTAACGGTAACAGACGATTGCGGCAGTACTGCCAGCGCCTCTACATCATTTACCGTAAATCCCAACCCTACGGTTACTGTATCGCCTTCACCGGCAAATTACTGCACACCAGGACCGGCTGTAACAATAACTGCCTCGGGAGCAACAACTTACTCCTGGAGCCCCGCAGCAGGGTTATCATCCACGTCCGGTGCATCAGTTGATGCCTCCCCTTCATCAACTACGGTTTATACCGTTACCGGCACCGCTTTGGGTTGTACCGGCACAGCAAGCGTTACCGTAAATGTTAAACAAGCAGTTTCTCATACTTTAGTCACATCCAGCGCTTCTCCCATTTGTGCGGGAGGGGGAGCCACCTTTACTGTTAATGCCACAGGAGGTGATAATCCTACCCCTTACTCCTCAGGCACAATTGGGCTGGCAATACCTGATGGGGTGCCCGCTGGTATAAGTCATACAATAAATGTTTCTGGAGCCAACACAATTAACTCACATACCGAATTACAAGTTGTATTAAATTTCGGTACTGGTACCACAGCCCCCAACAGAGAGCATACATATGCAGGTGATGTGAGAGTTGTGCTTTCAACTCCGGGAGGAAATACGATAGTCTTTGATAGACCAGGAGTGCCGGCCACCACTTTTGGTAATTCTGACGATTTAAACGGTACTTATACATTCAGTACCACCGCCACATCTATATTGCCTCAAACATCCGGAACAGGGTCAACTGCTGGTAACATTAACAATGGTACATATCGTCCATCGGACAGTGGTAACCCGGATGCAGCTCATAACTGGGCAGGATTGACATTCCCATTCGATCCAAATGGCGCGTGGACTCTCACTATCTCTGACCATTTCGCTGGTGACATAGGCGATTTAGTAAGTTGGTCTGTTGTATTACCCTCCGGTACATACACCCACACATGGGGCGGTACGGGCACATTTGGTTCCACTAACTGTTTGAACCCGCTGTGTTCTAATGCCGATGTAGCATACTCCAACGCTGCTGTTGGTGTAAAAACAGTTACTACTACCGGGCCTAACGGGTGCACCGTTACCAGCAATATACCTGTAACTGTAAACCCACGCCCCACAGGAAATATTTCAGGCACCACTACTATTTGTGCCGGAGGCGTTGCTAATCTCACGATTACTTTAACTGGTACCGGGCCCTGGAATGGAACCTTATCAGACGGCACACCCTTTAGCGGAGCTGTTAGCCCGATAACTGTTACCGTTTCTCCAGCAACTACCACCACTTACACCATTGCTACTCTCAGCGATGCTAACTGCGCTGCTATCTCTGCAGATCTTACGGGTAGTGCCACGGTTACTATTGCACCTGTTTGCACGCATGTTTGGCTGGGTAATACCAACAACTGGCATACACCCACTAACTGGTCCTCAGGTCTTGTTCCGAATGCATGTACGCATAACGTACAGATCCCCTCAGTACCTGTTGGAGGCAATTTCCCTGTCATCAGCACGGCTGATGTTACGGTAGGTAACATTAATGTACAGCAAGGTGCCAATGTAACAATCAACGCCGGGCGAGTCATGAACGTTTGTGGTAATTGGCAGGGAGGAGCTTCTTCAAACGCCACTGTATCAGGCGATGGTAAAGTGATACTGAATGGATCAGCTTTACAAACCATTAGCGGTAATACGCGTGTCAACAACATTCAACTTCACAATACTGCCGGTGCCAACCTGGCTTCAGGCAGCACGTTTGAGGTAAACCGTGCACTTGAATTGCGCGCTGGTAACCTGAACGCTACATCAGGCACCTTGGTACTCAAATCAGATGCTACACATACCGGCTATTTAGATAACTTCTCTGCCGGATTTACGGGTACCTACACCGGTAATTTGACCATAGAGCGCTACATTGCCAACACAGCTGATGGCTATCGCGACATCAGCGCGCCGGTGAATACTACCGTGGCTGGATTATCTGATGACTTTCCCATATTCGGATTAAACGGCGTGAACTGCTGGTATGCATATGTACCCTATCCGAACGTTCAGATTTACAGTGAGTCAGCTAATAACAACCTCTCTACACCTTCTGGTCATTTCAACACGGGTTGGATCAGCCGCACTGGACTATCAAACCCCATGGGCCCTATGGTTGGCTTTGCTGTGCGCACGTACGTAGGAGCACCGTATGTCATTGACCTTACGGGTACTCCGCGCAACGGACCGCAAAGCATTACGATTACTCACACAGTGTCTGCCACTCCGTCTGAAGACGGGTGGAACTTTGTAGGCAACCCTTATCCATCACCTATTGATTGGAACGACGTATTTGCGATGAACACGGGTATATCCAACACATACTATGCGTTTAACACTACTGGAGAATACACAGGCAACTGGAGCAGCTGGAACGGTACGACCGGCGTGAACGGTGGTACGCGAAACATAGCTTCTATGCAGGGCTTTTTCATCAAGAAAACTGCTCCGGGATCGCAAAGCTTTAGTATGAACAACTCAGTGCGGGAAGCCGAAAGTACGACCGTATTCCACAAATCGACCAGTTCACTGCCGGATGAGATTCGCTTAGAGTTAACGGGCAACGGAAACAGCGATGAGATTGTAACATACACAGATGGTGCCGCGACACAGGGATTTGAGGAGCAGCACGATGCGCTGAAGATTCCGGCGGGCAGCACGGTGTACATCAGTTACAAACTCAACGGTAAGGAATACGCCATCAATGTGATAGACCAGGTTGCAGAGAGCACCGAATTGCCGTTGGTACTGTGGGCAAAAGATACGGGATTGTATTACTTACACACCACGGCATTAAATCTTACGGGTTTAATGGCGTTTCTCAAAGATGCCGAGACCAATACCTATACCCCGATGCATACAAACAACGGAGGTATAGCAATACCGCTGGATGGGGGTCAGGTATATGATGGGCGATACAGCATTGTGTTTAAATCAGAAGCTACAATCGCAAATCAGCCAGATAAACTCGGTTATGTTCGCATATACAGCTACCAGAACAAGGCAATTGTTGAGCGTAGCAGTGATAAGCCGGCTACGATCACAATCACGAATGTTTTGGGGCAAACGGTGAAAGAGTTGGAGACCACAGCTAAGCGTACCGAGATTGAGTTAGACAATACGAATCCTTGGTACGCTGTGGTTAAGGTGAAAGAAGCCGAAACTATCAAGTCGGCAAAAGTGTTGATTAAGTAAAATCCAAAAACCAAAATTATGAGAGGATTACTCTTTATAACAGCATTCATAACGCTGATGAGCATAACGGAGATGGTATATGCACAGCCGGGGGGAGGAGGTGGCGGTGTGGGACAAGGAGGTCCACCTCCTCCCGTTCCTGTTGATGGAGGTGTGATATTGTTAGTCGCAGCTGCAGCTGCTTACGGGCGTAAAGTGCTCAAACAACAACCTGCCTAGTAAGCGGTTGGCTATTTCATGAACCTATTTGCCCGCCTCAACTTACGGCGGGCTTTTTGTGTTTAAAGAAAACGCATAGGGCATGCCTCATAGGTATGATATTTTATATCCTGCAGTATTCATTTGCTAACCGGGCGCTTTTGCTAATTTCACCGCACCATGGCCGATTACATCGTAAGTGCGCGAAAATACCGCCCTGCGCGTTTCAGCGAAATGCTAGGGCAAGAGCAGGTGGCTACTACGCTCAAAAATGCCATCCGCACAGGCCATTTGGCTCATTCGTTTTTATTCTGCGGGCCACGCGGAGTTGGTAAAACCACTGCTGCTCGCATTTTGGCTAAAACCATCAATTGCGAAAACATTACAGCAGATTATGAGTCCTGTGGTATGTGTCAATCGTGTTTGTCTTTTCAGCAAAACACTTCATTCAACATCTATGAATTAGACGCTGCATCTAATAATAGTGTTGATGATATCCGTGCCCTTGTTGAGCAGGTTCGTTTTCCGCCACAGTCAGGCAAGTACAAAATTTATATAATTGATGAGGTGCACATGCTCTCCCAGGGCGCCTTTAACGCGTTTTTGAAAACACTGGAGGAGCCACCTGCTTACTGCAAATTCATTCTCGCCACCACCGAGAAACACAAAATACTTCCCACCATCCTCTCGCGTTGTCAGATTTTTGACTTTCGCAGAATCAGCACCGATACGATTGTTAACCATCTTAAAAAGATTGCAGAAGCCGAAAATGTACAGGCAGAAGAGGATGCCCTGCACGTTATTGCCCAGAAATCAGACGGAAGTATGCGCGATGCACTCAGCATGTTTGATCGTCTTTGTAATTATGGCGATGGTAAACTCACGTATGTTTCAGTGTTGGAAAATTTAAATGTGCTGGATTATGATTATTATTTTAAAGTGACCGACGCTTTGCTGAGTGAAGATGTAGCGAAAACTTTCTGTTGGTTAGACGAGGTGATTCAAAAAGGTTTTGAAGGAGACGATTTTCTGCTGGGCCTGTGTGAACACTTCCGCCATTTGTTGTTTTGCAAAGATCAGCAGACCGTGCGACTGCTGGAGTGCAGCGACACCTTGCGCAATCGATATGCACAGCAGGCCGCACGGGCAAGTGCCGATTTTCTCGTCAACTGTCTTCGCATCGGTAATGAGGCAGATGTACAGTACAAGCAAAGTAAAAATAAACGCCTCACAGTAGAGATAGCCCTCATCAAAATGTGTTATGTGAATGTAGCCCTTCAGCTTGGCGGAGCAGAATCAAAAAAAAAACTGAAGGAGTCAAATACACAGTCACAAATTAAAGATGTAAAACCCGAATCTGGCTCGGCAAGCACGCAATCCTCTTCCGAATTGCAAGTACATGAGCCGGCTGTAACAAATGTTACAACCACCGCTAATAACTCCGGTAAGGCATCAAAACCTGCCCCACCTTCAAATTTGAATAAGAAATTCATTACGGCTGAAAAACTATTGCGGCAAAATACCCTCTTGCAAAACACACCGGTGGTTAATATCGAAACTGATGGAACGTATCAGGGAGAGATATACACTTTAAACGAGCAAAATCTGGATATGCTCTGGAAAAAATTTGCTGAAGAGTTACCCGATGATAATGTAGGTCTCCGTCTGTTGATGAACATGTTTACCCCAGCTTTAGGAGAAAACAATCAGATTTTCTTAACCTTAGCCAGTGATATACAGCAGGCACAATTTGAGCCCGTACGATTCAGTTTACAGAAATTTTTAACGGAGCGTACAAATACAAAAGTTTCGTTAATAATTCAGGTAAACAAGCAGGAAGCAGGAAATAAAAAACCATATTTACCTCAGGAACAGCTGGAGTTGCTCATGGCTAAAAATCCTGCCATTAAGCAACTCATCAAGCAGTTGAACCTGGAACTGGACTAAAAATATTAAATAATATTACTATATGAAAAAGATAATGATTGCGGGATCGCTGGTGATGATTACGTACCTCCTCGGTGCTCAAATACGCCAGGCGGGCAGTATAGACCCCACCCGGCCCCACCCGGGCAATGATAGTTTGCCTAGGGGTGGCGTAATTGCGCGCCCGGCTCCTTCGGGTAATCCGGTACCTTCTTTTTTACCTGTGCAGCGCAGCCTGTCGCCCGAAGAAACGCAGGAACTTCAGCGCAAACGCGAAGAGAAAGAGCGGATAATTCGCGGAGAACTTGAAAAGGAAATTGATGAAAAGCAAAAACCACTTAAAAGCTACGAAACTGTACCTGGTGATCCCTTTAATACTCATATATATACATTGCCCAATGGACTGAAAGTGTATATGAGTGTCAACAAAGATGCCCCGAGAATTTTCACTCTGTTTGCTATAAAAGCCGGCTCAAAGTTTGATCCTCCTCAAACTACCGGCCTGGCTCATTATCTGGAGCACATGATGTTTAAGGGCACGCCCAATTTCGGCACCAAAGATTGGCAAAAAGAGAAGGAACTGCTGGATCAAATATCAGAGCTTTTTGAAAAGCACAGAGAAGAAACAGATGAAAAACGCAAGCGCGAGATTTATGCAAAAATAGACCAGCTCAGTTATGAGGCATCTAAGTACGCCATACCAAACGAATACGACAAAATGACCACCATGCTCGGGGCGCAGGGTACCAACGCCTTCACCAGTACCGATATGACGGTTTATGTAAACGATATACCATCAAATGCACTGGAGAAGTTTCTGCAACTTGAGGCAGAGCGGTTCCGTCATTGTGTGTTGCGGCTTTTCCATACAGAGTTAGAAACCGTGTATGAAGAGTTTAACCGCAATCAGGATAACGACCGCCGCTGGAGTGACGAGGCAATAGACCGGTTGTTGTTGCCCAATCATCCCTACGGTACGCAAACTACCATCGGCAAAGGAGAGCATCTGAAGAATCCATCCATGGTAAATATTATGAACTATTTTAATACGTATTACCGCCCCAATAACGCAGCTATCATCTTATGCGGAGATCTGGATCCACGTGCAACATACGAACTCATACTAAAATATTTCGGTAATTGGGAAGGGCGTAAAATCCCGGAGTTCAAGGCCGAAGAAGCGCCCCGCCTCAGCACGCCTGTGTTTGAAACTTACACAGGTCCTATGCCCGAACATATCATGATGGGTTTTCTTTTTAAAGGAGCCAATACACGAGAAGCCATGATGGCAAAACTAGTAGATATGATACTTTATAATGGCCAGGCAGGACTAATAGACATTAACCTCGTTCAACAACAACGCTTGTTACGCGCGTACTCATACATTGATGAAAACACTGACTACGTAATACATAAATTTTATGCCGAGCCCAAACAAGGACAATCGCTAGAGGAACTGCCCAAACTGATATTAGGAGAAATTGAAAAAATTAAAAACGGAGAATTTGGCGACTGGGTATTGCCGGCTATTGTTCAAAATCTGCGCCTGCGGCGCATGAAAGATGCCGAGAAAAACGATTCGCGCGCTTACAACATTATGTCGGCTTTTGTACATGATGTTCCCTGGTCACAATGGGTGAGCGAGTTAGATGAAATGGCAAAAGTTACCAAAGAGGATATTATGAGCTTTGCACGCCGGTATTATGACAATAATTACGCAGTATGTTTTAAAGAAACAGGCGAGGCAAAAGTACATAAGGTGCAGAAGCCCGAAATAACACCTGTAGTGATGAATAAAGACGATGAGTCAGATTTTAAAAAGAAGTGGGCGAATTTACCTCAGCCCTCCATAGCACCAAAATTTCTCGATTTTACGAAAGACATTCAAAATTTCGCTGCTTGTCAAGGTAAAGTGCCCTTTGCCTATATACGCAACGATGTCAATAAAACATTTCAACTTGTATTTATTTATGATATGGGCACCGACAATATCCGCGAACTCGGGCTGGCGGTGCGCTTATTGGAATATTTGGGCACCCCTAAATTTACAGCGGAGCAACTCAAAACAGAGTTTTACAAATTAGGAGTAGAGTACAGTGTAAATGCCGCACGCGACCGTGTAACGATCTCCCTCAGCGGGTTAGAAGACAATCTGCAACCGGCGCTCAACCTGTTGGAATACTTTTTAGCAAACGTTCAACCTGATAAAACTGTGTATGATAACATGGTGGAAGATATACTGCAAGAGAGAGCCAATGCTAAAAAGAATAAGGGGCAAATACTTTTTAACGGATTGACGAATTACGCCAAGTACGGACCTGTAAACCCGTTTAATAATGTAATGAAAGAAAATGAATTGCGAAGTACAAGTCCCGAAAAACTAACCGAATTGGTACGCGCTCTTAACACTTACAAACATAAAATATTTTACTATGGTCAAAAAAGTCCTGAAGATGTACTTGCGGTGCTGAACCGGGAGCACTCGTTACCCTCGACATTAAAAGATTATCCTGCACCACGCAAATACCCCGAGCTGCCGATTACACGTAATACCGTACTTTTTTGCGATTTTCCGATGAAACAAGCCGAAGTGGTATTGCTCTCAAAAGGTGATATTTTCAACAAAGAGCTGTATCCCTACATATATTTATACAATGAGTACTACGGGTCGGGTTTGAGCAGTATTATGTTTCAGGAAATACGTGAAAAGATGGCGCTGGCTTATGCCGTTAACAGTACGTTTGGCATACCGACGCGCAAAGAGGAGTCGCACTACATCTCTACGTATGTAGGTACGCAGGCCGATAAACTCAAAACTGCACTTAGCGAAGTAAACAAGTTGCTTACCGAAATGCCTCAGGTGCCGCAGCAGTTTGAGGGTGCTCGTAGCAGCGTAATCAAAACAATGGAAAGCGATTGGATAACCCGGGCTGATATCTACTGGGCTTTTGACCGTGCGCAAAAACGCGGACTTAACGAGGATGTTCGGAAAATGATTTACGAAAAATCCAAAACACTCACCATACAGGATTTAAAAACTTTTTTTGATAAGCATATTAAGGGAAAGAAATTTACCTGTCTGGTTATCGGGAAAAAGGAGTCATTGGATATGGATGCGTTGAAAGCTATCGGTCCCGTACAAGAGCTGAACCTGGAACAAATTTTCGGCTACTAATACTATGCGCCGGGGATGCGGTTGTCCATTTAAGGTCGGCTTTACTGCAATTATTGCATCTGATGGCTTATTTGCAAACTACGTTAAATAAAAAATCGTCATAATATATAGCATGTAACCCGGCAAGGTATATTCATACGGTAAATGGTTATGGAGTGGCTGCGTAAAATATATTACTTCTTTCCTGTGCAGCTTGTTTTGCTATCGCTTAAGAGGCATCAGTTTCTGTTGTTTTTCTGGGTGTTTATCTTGTACATCATGATAGGGAAGAAGGGCAACACCATAGGAGCGCCCGAAGTGCTGTTAGACCCGGAGTATCTCGGTGAGGTAGGGTATTTGAGCTTTTCGATTGTAGGGATGGGTTTTGGAGCTTTGTATGTGACGTGGAATCTCGTGATGTACATATTACATTCTCACCGGTTTCCTTTTATGGCGAGTTTACAGTATCCGTTGGGTATGTTTTTTTTAAACAACTCCCTCATACCACTCGCGGTTGGCATTTCGTATATAGTGTGTGTAATTCGGTTTCAGACACAATACGAGTTTCAGACATGGTGGGAATTGCTGATTGAAATATGTGGCTTTATAGCTGGTATTTCGCTTGTCGTACTGATTACAGCAGTATTTTTCAGCTTTACTAACAAAAATGCGCAAAGTTACATTTCGCCCGAACGAGCACAACTCCGCAAATTGCGCTCCATGCGCAAATTTCAGTTCAGTGAAACCCTAGAGCCCGCAATGTCCAACCGGGTAGATTATTACCTTACTAACCGCTTTAAAATCAGAGCTACCCGCAGCGTTGAACACTATGATTTGTCGCTGCACAAACTGGTGTTCCGATGGCATCACTTTAACGCATTTATGGCATTTATACTGGCGTTGGCTGTGCTGCTCATCAGTGGTTTTTTCATTGAGAATCCTTTGTTTCAAATACCGATGGCGGCAAGCAGTTTAGTGTTTTTTAGTTTGCTTATGTCGCTTGCCGGTATGTTTCTGTATTGGACAGGCAGCTGGGGTTCGCTGGCGTTGATTGTGTTTGTAATAGTCGCTAATTACTTGACAAAATTTGATGTGTTTGGTTCAGAAAGCCGGGTGTTTGGCCTGGATTACGACAAACCGCCCGTGGCTTACAACTTAAGTGTGTTTCGCCAAATGGCAAGCAGCAGAAATATCGAGGCAGATAAACGGTATTTCCGCGAAATTCTGGAAAACTGGTTGCACAAAAATATCGACCCGCGCGACCCCTTTCGCAAGCCAAAACTTGTATTTATCAATGTGAGTGGTGGTGGTCTGCGTTCCGGTTATTTCGCCACCCTTATATTGCAAAAAGCTGATAGTATATTGAACGGAAAATTATTTGATAAAACCTTTTTAATGAGCGGCGCCTCGGGGGGAATGTTTGGTCTTACGTATCTGCGCGAAAAATTTCTTGAGAAGAAAAACGGGTATCCGGTGAATATGCAGGATCCGGAGTTTGCCGCAAATATCGGTAAAGACCTCCTGAACCCGATAGGACTATCTATACTCAGCAACGATGCCCTGCTACCCCTGCACAAAGTAAATATTAACGGTAAAGTTTATTACCGCGACCGCGGATATGCTTTTGAAAAATATTATTGTTATAATACCGGTTTTCCGTTTCAAAAAACCATTGGCGATTACCGCCAGGATGAATACGACCAGAAAATACCCTTACTGATTTATTACACGACGGTGCTAAACGATTCGCGGCGGTTTTACATCACGCCACATCCGGTGTCGTTTTTGATGCGATACCCCAACACCGATAGTGTGGATGCTGAACTCGATATTGATGCGATTGACTTCTGCCGCATGTTTAAAAATCACAGTGGCGAACAACTGTTAGTGACTTCGGCTATGCGTATGGATGCCACATTCCCGTTGGTATTCCCCAACCCGGTGTTACCCACCGAGCCACCCACGTATGTAATGGATGGCGGTGCTTTGGATAATTTCGGTATTGAAACAACATTGCGTTTTATTCAAACGTTCAAATATTGGATTAACACATACACCGATGGTGTAGTTATTTTACAAATCCGCGATACCGAAAAATTTGACGAACCCAAAGAAACCCGTCAGAAAACTGTATTCTCACGCTTAACAGATCCTATCGGTACGGTTTACCGGAATTTAGAAAACATGCAGGATTTCCTCACCGACCAGCGCCTCAGCGACCTGGACCACGAATTGCGAGGCAAGATCAATCTGGTTCTTTTTGAGTATATTCCCGAAAAAGAAGATAAAAAGGCGGCTATGAGCATGCACCTGACCACACGCGATAAAAACGAGTTGTTGCAATCGGTATATCGCCCCAATAATCAGCGCGCATTTGCCAAACTGAAGGGATTGCTCGCCCGCTAATGTTACCTTTTGAAACTCGGGCAGTACATTTTCTTGCCCCTGTAGCGGTCTTTTCCCCACGCTCCTGTATGTACAAACGAAATTTCCAGCCCGCCATCGGCACGGCTGGCTGGCAGTAGTTGCGAAATGTTTATATCGTAATTGAGCAGTAAACGGGTATTGAGAAAACTGTAACCGATTACAGGCGCCACCATGTCTTTGAAACGATGATAAAATCCTGTGTGAATGCGGTGTTTGATTTCGCGCCCGTCAAAAAATCCATAGCTGTACATCATACCAAAAGTTATTTCACGCGCGCGTTTTTGCGTGGTGTAATAGGCATCTGCTGTAATACTCATGCGTTCATTGATAAAATATGAAACGCCCCCTTTCACCTGATAGCGATAACCGAGGCGTTCATCGGTACCCAAAAAGGTGTGCCGTGGGCGGTTGATGTGTAACATGGCGAAGCCCGCGTCCAGCCGCACTAAATTCAAAATATGAGCACTTAGGTGTAAGCCCGCCTGCAAATCGCCCATGCTGAAGTTCTCGGTCTTTAGTGGCTCCTGGCTATTAATTGTCAGGTTAAAACCCTCATCATCTACCCATTGATTGTTGAAATAAAATTTACTGAAGTCAACACTGCGAATAATGTATTGGTAAGAAACACCTGCGCTCAGAATATAGCGGTGGTGTTTATCAAACGCCTGATGGTAGGCAATGCCCATTCCCCAGCGGCGGTAACGCAGGCGGCCGTCGCCTGCATCGTCATTCACAAAGTGAAATCCCGCACCAAACCAACCCACTTTTATTTTTCGCTCTCCGAACGAAAAATCTGCATAGGGGGTTTCGGTGTGGTAGTTAAAAGCGCCCGGTTGCAGCGCCCATGCCCACTGCATCTTGGCATTTAACCCCAGGCGGTAGTTACCTTCAAACAGCCCCGTTTGTGCCGGATTTACAGAAAGCGGGTGGCTGAAAAATTGCGTAAAGTGAATATCCTGCCCCGTGGCAAGAGACGCGCAACAATACAACGCGGCAGCGCCAACACATTTTTTAATTTTATATATGTATTTTGTACAATACATTACGTCTCTATGGCTTTATCTGAGCAAGGTGATGTTCCCTTTAAGCAGCACGTTTTCTCCATTGATAAGCTCTGCCTCAACATAGTAAGCATAAGCATCCATTTCCTGTAACACGCCTTTGTAGTATCCGTCCCAGCCGATGCTCTGGTCAGTGCTCTCAAATACTTTTTCACCCCACCGGTTGAAGATTCTGAAAACCAACTTAACGATACCTTTTCCCTCTACTTTTACCACATCGTTAATACCGTCACCATTGGGAGAGAAGGCGTTGGGCACGCCAATCATTTTTGTAAAGCGGATGTATATTCTTTTGCAAAACGTATCGGTACAAATACCGTTGACAGCCGTAAGGCACACTGTATGCCACCCAATGGTGTAGTAGATGTGGGTGGGGTTTTCCTCTGTAGTCAATTGTCCGTCACCGAAATCCCAGAAGAGCTGCTCGTAATCGGTGCTTTGGTTAAAAAACGATACGGGGTTTTCAAATTTGAATGTGTCGCTTGTGGTGTAAAACATAGCCACAGGTTGTTCCCACACGTGAAAGGTTTTGGTGAGAGTATCATGTACATTACAGGTGGTTGTATCTGTGATGATGAGAGTAACATCATAAACTCCGCTTTGCGCGTATGTGTGGGCAGGAGAATATTGAGAGGAAGTGTTTCCGTCATCAAAATACCATACGTAAGTAGCCGCAGGATTACCGTAGTTGGTAAATTGTATCTGATTCCCTTCACACACGTCAAATCCCGAAAAGTCAATAACCGTGTTGGGTTTAAGGGTTACGGGACGTGTGAGTGTGCTCACCGGGTGACACCGGTTGGTATCGGTAGCTGTTAAAGTGATGAGGTACGTGCCGGGTAAGTAATAGGTGTGCGTGTCGTTTACACTTACAGAGGTTGTGCCATCTCCAAAATTCCACAAATAATCCGTGGCGTTTACGGAAGTATTGGTGAGCGCTACCACCAGATTACTATCGCAATCGTTCAGCACGGTTACCTCAAAGCCGGCTATCACCGAGTCGTTGATCACCGTGATGTATGCGAAAGTTGTATCGGTGCCCAGGCAGGCGTTGGTATCGGTGGCAAGCAGCGTTACCAGAAATGTGCCGGTAGATTGATAGGTATGCGTAACGGTATCGCCCGTGGCAGAATTTCCGTCACCGAAAAGCCAGGTATATTCTGTTGATAGCAACGCGGAGTTGCCGATAAACTGGGCAGTAAAGGGCAAGCACCCTCCTGTGTCGGGTATGGTGTAGCTTACATCCAGAGGTAGTAAACTAATGGCAATTTGCGCAGTATCTGTAGGTTTGCATACCTGTTTTAGGTCAGTGAGTATGTGCGTGATATAGTAAGTGCCGGCTGTATTGTAAATATGGCTGGCGGTATCGGTTGTGGCTGGTGGGGAACCATCGCCCCAGTCCCACAGTTGCGAGTTCTCACCAACGTACGTACTCCACACGGTGACCTGTACCGAGTCGCAGCCATAAAAAGTTCGTACAAACTGAAAGGATGCATCAGCAGACGAATCAATCACCGTAACGGTGGCGTAAGCCGTATCGGTGATGTTACAACGGGTACTGTCTATGGCAACAAGGCGCACCGTGTAAACACCGGCACTGTAGTACGTGTGCTGCGGATTGTGTGTGGAGTCAACAGCGCCATCGCCAAAAGACCAATAGTATTGGGTAGTGGGATTATATGGAGTATTAAATTGTATCGGCAAGGGACTGCATCCATAGTCATCGTTTAAAGATATTGCAACCACAAGGGGCGGTGGGATGACAACGTTTGCCTGAAATGTGTCGGCTAAGTTGCATTTACTGGTATCGCTCACAATGAGTTGAATAGTGTAAATGCCCGGGGCGGCGTATGTATGCTGCACCCAGGGTGTATTGTAAACAGTGTTATCGCCCATAGTCCAATGATACTGCGTAGTGGGGTAATTGGTGGCGGTGACTATAACATAGTTACTATCGCAGTAGACCTGCAGGTGGGGCAGGAAGTTGGCGGTAATCGTGTCATCGCGCACCCACACATCAAGGTAAGCGGTATCGGTCACATTGCACGATAGCGAGTCAATACCAATGAGCATCACCTGATATTTTCCGGTGTCATAGTAGGTATGAAGCGGATTTTGCTGGTAAGAGATGTTGCCGTCTCCGAAAAACCATTGAAACGAAGAAGTATTGCTTAGTGTTGAAGTAAATTGAACTGTAAGCGGGGCGCAACCCGTAGCACGCGGAAATGCGTCAATTTCGACATTCGTACCAATGAGGTTAAACTCCATTTTCATAGCGCCTAAATTGCAGTTGCTGTTGTTGTTGGTGTTGCTCCATACTCCCGGCGTGGTGGGGAAGTCATCATTGCCTCCGCAGCCGGCACAAACGGCCTGGTAAATGATACCGTTGCGGTCAAAGCGGCTGGTACCGCCATCTACGTGTTCATAGGAGATGTTACCTCCGAAATACGTGGCGTATAGCAGCGTTTGAGCATTCCGGTTAAAAACGATATAGTAAAAGTCGCTGCCATCGGTGGTGCTTTGAAACGCATCAGACGTAACAGGCAAACCCGCTGTGTTGCCCTGATGAATAGCTTGCGGACCGTATTGGTTTACTGCCCCACCCCAGCCAGATACGTACACGTTTTCACAGGTATCAACCAAGAATGCCGTGGGGGATATATTGATGGTTGTACCTCCGGAGCCAAATATTGTAGAATAGAGAGTAGTGGTAAATGCGTTGTTGAGTTTGTGAATAAACTGCCGCCCATTCAAATTAAAATAAACCCCGGGTGTAACCGGATAATTGCCCAGCGATTGGCCTGTAACATATACATCGCCATCGCCATCTAACTCTACGAAAAAACATTGGTCGTAACTGTTTGTGCCAAGATAGGTGGCGGCTTGTATAGCAGTGCCGTTAGGCGATAAGCGTGCTAAAAATCCATCGCAATTACCCCCGGCATAGGTGGGGCGAATAACACCGGGTGTAGTCGGAAAATTTACACTGGTGGTTCCACCGGTTACATACACACGCTGTTGGGCATCTAATTTCAGAGAGTACGATGCATCATTAGAGCTCCCACCCAAATAGGTACTCCAGATGAGTTGCTGGCAATTGGGGGAAAGCTTAAAAATACAGGCATCAGAACCGCCGGCAATAGTTGTTTGTAAAACCCCTGTGGTTACCGGAAAGTTGCCCGACCGCGTACACGATGCCACGTAAATCTCATTGGCGTTATTAACTATCACTTCGCCACGAAACACATCTCCGTAGTTAAAATGTAAAAAGGCGCCATCATTCAGTCCGTCATTTGCCGAGCCGCCAATGTAAGTTGAGCCAACCAGCGCACTGCCTGTAGCGTTCAAAACAGTTACTACGATATCGGACCCGTTCGTGTAATTCACCCCGTTTTGCATGTAATTAACAGGTACTCCGCCGTTGAAACTAACGTCAAAAGCCCCGGCAGTGACAGGGTAAGTGATTGATGACGTGGTGCCGAGTATCACAAGTTGATTTTGATTGTTGACTACTAAGCTGTTTGGTTGCTCGCTCTGTTCACCGCCTATGTAGGTAGAGTAAATCAAATTGACACCGTTGGCAGAAAACTTTGTAATAGAAATATCTATTTGCCCGCCGCCGTAGCCCGTCTGAAACGCTCCGGTTGTAACCGGATATCCCAGCCCGTAAACAATGCCGCCGGCATATAGCGCGCCGTTATTGTCGTAGGTAGCTGTAAAACCAAAATTATCGGCTGTGGAGCCGGTATAGGTGGCAAAAACCAGTGTGGGGTCAATAATCAGTGCGTATGTCGTGTCATATCTCTCGGGAAATTCGAAGCTTAACTCTTGTTTGGCAGGGGTCCATAGGTAATGGCATTTTACAGGGACCTCCTTACCGTTAATAATTTGATATGCGTAGGGCGCTAACTCACGTACAGAAGCTACAGAGGTGCGGTATTGAAACTCACCATCGCGTATGGTGGCATCGCTTATGCCGTTGTAGCGAAGTTTGATTTGTGCAGGGTCAGCGCCGGGCTTAATCCATACATCATACTTCAGATGCGGGCCGCTGCCGTAATAACTGATGTCAATTCCCTGCCATACATCTTTGTAGGTAATTCTGTGATATAGGGATACGTTACCTTTCCAACGTTTGGGGTCGTTGCCAAGAAAATAATTTCTATAAGCAGAATTTTTTTGGGCTGGGATAATAGCAGGAGCGGGATTAGCACTGCCCGAAAAAAGAATTTGAAAATAGTGATAGGATATACGTTGTGTTGTATCACCATGCCGGGCTTTGTGTACGGCCTCACCGTCCCACTTGAGAAAATGCAGCCCGTTGGCTTTCAGCGTTAGTTTACCGTTAGTCATGTCGGCTACATACCGCACATCGTCATCCCATTGCCCTTTGTTTTCAGCAAACAGCGCGTTGCCGGGATGCTGCGCTGCAGTTAGCGGCAGCGCGGGCAAAAGGAGTAAGCAACACATCGCTGTATGGCGGATACAAGAGAGCATTTCCGGTATACGTGTATAAAGATATACAAAATTATCGCAAGGGTTGTAACGGGTGCAGTAACCCGATGGTTTACCGGCAAGGTTCAGAAATCAGAAAAAACGCCTTGCGTATGAGCAACCCGTGAGATAGTGTGGAATTTCACAGATGTGTTATGTAACCGTGCCTGCTTAAGAGCGCGATAGCCGGGTGAGGGATGCGCAGGGCGCGAGCGCAGCGAAGCGGCCGCGCCCGCACCTTTGAAAAACAAACATCGCGCGGGCGCGGCGGGAGCGACAGCGTACCCCGTAGCAAGCCCGACCACGCTGCTGCGCGTAGCCCAAGCGGAGCGCAGCAGCGTGGGCACCCCATCATAATTAAATTGGGTAAGTAATTGCCCCGTAGTGATTAAAAATTTGAAGTAAAATACCCACGCAAAGGGTCAAATCAACCCGGCAATAAGGGTGTTATTGCGGGGTATTTTTTTCCTACCTGAATAAAAAGGTTACTGGCGGTTTTCGTAGTGGATTTCGAGCGAGTAGCCCGAAGAGTTTGTGAGCGAAATAACGCCATTTGAACCTGCGGTAGCAAGGTTAGTAGTCCAGGTGCTCATCAATTCTGATATAAAGGTGGAGCCCAAACTATCATCATCGCGAAGTTCAATAGTCCAGTTTTGATTTGAGAGGTAAATGTTTTGTGTTGACAGGTTCCAGGTGTGTGGTAAATCGGCAGTAGTGATGTTGTTTTTAGTAGGGGTGCTCACATCACCGCCGCCATCAGCAGGGGTAAGGCGGACAAATACCTCGGGGGCAGGGTTTCCGAACGCACCACCGTCCCAATCGGAGTTGTCGGGTTTTTTGGCAGAAAAACCTTTCAGCACAATCTTGGTGATATAGCGGGTGTATCCCTTTACGGTGATAGCAACGGAGTAGCGGTCAGCTTTTTTCTTGTTTTTGGAAGTAACACGAAGCTGTACGATGTATACCCCGGGGGTGTTCCAGGAGTGTGAGGCATTCTGTGTAGTGGCGGTGGTGCCATCGCCAAAATCCCACTCGTAGTTTGAGGCATCGCTGGCGCAACTCTCAAAGTTGAGCGTTTCACCGATTTCAACAGAAGTTTTACTCACTTTAATGCAAGCTACCGGCTGTTTAGAGCACGAAGCAATAAACAACAGGGCTGGGAGCGATAAAAAGAGAACAAGTTTTTTCATTGCATTTTAGTTTTAGCGAAGCAAAGATATTCTGACGGAGAATATCAGCAAATGTGAAATAAATCATTTATGCGCAAGGTAAACCGTGAGGCCGCGCAGCGCTTAGGATATTACCTCAAGAAATGCTGCGCAAAATCCATTATCCTTGCCGGGTGATAGTGTACAACGTTACGGTTAAGGTTGATTTGAACGTGCATGACCTTTGGCTGCGCTGGATGCGCGAGGAGCACATTCCACGCGTGATGGAAACGGGTTGTTTTGTCGGCAATAAAATGTATCGTTTGCTGGAAGAGGATACCCGCGATGGTATTACGTATGTCATTCAGTATTTTGCAGAAGACATCAGCCGGTATTTTGATTACAAAGAGCATCACGCTGCACGTTTACAAAAAGAGGGGTTGGAAATGTTTCCCGGAAAATTTCAGGCATTTCGCAGTTTGCTGCGCGAGGTATGAAGGTCAGGCGATATAAGTTAATTCCGGCACGGGAAGCGCCATGTATTTCATTTGACGAAATATCCTGCAGTGTGCCCATGGAAATACATTACAAGCATTATTTACTCTCTTGCATAAATATTTCCTGTAAATAGGCCTGCCATTTAGATTGTCTGCGAATAAACACTGCAGGCATACCCAGAGGTGCGTCAATAGTTACGGTTTCGCCATCGCGGTAAATACGACTGTTGCTATCCCATGCATATAGCCATTCACCTTCCGGAAAACGCACGGCAATATTGCGTTTGCCTAACTCTGTAACCGGCGCAACCAGCAGGTCGTTACCCAGTAAATATTGCAGGGCAAATTGTTCCATGCCGTTATGCAAGTAGAGCGGGCGAATTAACGGAACTGTATGACCACCGAGGTTGGGGGTATTTGCTATTAAGTAATCCTTTAACCGGTGATGAATTCTACCAAAACGCGCAAAGAAACCCGCGGCATTGCTATCGGTGTAAACCTGTATGTTTTTCTCGGGTTTCAGCCCTTCGTGTGTGCGAAATATGGGGGTGAAGGCAGCAAACTCTATCCATCTGTACAGCAGCTCGCGGTTTCTGTAGATGTGCAAAATGCCTGCATCAACATTCGTGTAGCCACCGATGTCGGAATGGTTATAAAGTATGCCACAAGCTGCCGATGTAAGAACGGCACGCACGGCAGAAGGCAAGCCATCGTGATAGCCGAAGTCGGTAGTTTGGTCGCCTGCCCAGAGTGCCTGCACATAACGCTGTGAACCCTCTTGTCCGCTGCGGTGAAATACCAGCACGCGCCCCTCCAAACCCGCCTCCTGCACCGCTTCGCGGTTTATACGCGCCCATGCCACCGGATAAAAGTTGTGAAACTCCCTTCCGCTGAACCCTCCGCTCAGTTTGGCATCATACGGCAGCCACTCCCCAAAATCGGCCATCCACCCGCTGAAACCGTTATCAATCAGTTGTGTGCGGATGATGTTTTTAAACCAACGGCAGGCGTCGGCATTGGCCAAGTCAATCAGGTAAGCGTCAAAGCCCCCGGCTTTTACTTTATAATTTTTGTTTATATGATTTTTCACTAAATAGTTCTTTTCCTCGGCTTCGGCAAACCACGGGCTTTCCTTAACGATAAACGGATTGATGTAGCCGAGTGTCTTTACGCCCAGTTCATCAAGAGAGCGAACAAATTGCCGGATATCGGGGTACCGCACAGTGTCGGGCACCCAGGTCCACCACAATCGCGAGCCGAAGCGAACCTTGCGCCTGCCCACCCAATCCTGTATCCATACGGCTTTAACGGGATTGCCTGCCGCTATCGCTTCCCTCACAAATTGCTCTACGCGCTTTGCCCCGCCCTGCAAACCCATAATTGTACCGTATGCCCATTCCGGCAATGCTTGATAAACCGGTTGAGACAATACGGCGGTTGTATCGGCAATAACATTCAGCAGAAATTTATAGCCGGCTTGCCGGGCATCTGTTTCAAAAACTATTTTCCCCGTGCGGGTGAAATCAAATGTCACATCAGATGGCACGGTTTTAAACATTTGACCGCGCTCCGTAAAAAATACCGGAAGGGGGAAATAAGTGGATGTTTCGCGTCCTTTTACCCCGAAAATTTTTGTAAGACGACTCAGCGGCATATCACCGCGTCCTATACCGTTTTCTTCGGTTACTGTGCGAATGCGCTTTCCTGCAAAGTCAAAATGAGAAAACTGTTCTCCGAAGCCGTAAAAATGCTGAGCCGGGCAGTTTATCTCAAACTGTACTGCTGCGAGGCGATGTGCCGTATCGGTTACTTTTACATATATGTTGTATGCAAGCGAGGAGCTATCGTTGAAATAAAACCCAATCTCGAAAGGGAGCAGAGAGCTGCCGCAAATAATATCGCCCGTAAGAAAATAAGACCCCTCATACTCCAATAGCTGAAGGTTAGCAATCTTATTATAATATTTTTTACAGCGTTCATTGAATTCAAAACTGCCGTACCGCATTTTGATTTTTTGGCGAAACCACAACCCACGGATACAAGTGGAAGGGTTGAGGGAGAGGACTACTTCTTTATTTTCAGAAAAAAACTGCAGACATGTATCGCTGTATGATACGGTTACGCGGGTAAACGCTTCTATCGGGCACAAGCACAGCAAACCGCCGCAGCAAACAATGCGAACGAGGAAACGCGATAGCCATTTCATTCGCCTGCAAAAAAATGAATTGTAGTAAAACGACAGTTGTGCTATGTTGTCTATTTGCGTTTAAGCTCGATGTTGGTAGAAGGCGCAATGCGAATAGGCACTGTTTCTACTTCTACGTTGGTCAGCTCCAAACCGAAATCTTCTGCCGTGGAGAGCGATAATGACTTTATCAGCCGGTAACCTTTTACCACAAATTGCTCCAGCGGCGTTAGGGCATCATCAATCGCTACCCGGCTGTTGAGCAAGATAAATTTAAAATCAGCCGGCATGCCGTATTTCCGCAGCGAGGGATAATGCGAGAGTTCATCCACCTCGCCGTTTTTCACCATCTCCTCTACGATTTTATTGAACATCAGATTGACCTTGTGCTCTACTTTAAAACCGAAAGAGAGCCGTACAAAAAATATTCTCCGGGGCACAATGGTATCCACCGAGTAGGTGGCGCCGTAGGGTTCGTTGGTGATTTCTACATGCACAAACCAGTAAATATCGGCTCGCTTGGGTCGCTTGCGGAAAATGGAATAAATAATATTGGAGTCAATATGGCTTTTATCGTTTGCCATGGCCATATAGACCAGGTTATTTGCCTCTTTAGGGATGGTTTCGTCTTTCATCAGTTCTTTCAGCGGCTCCACATAATCCTTGATTTCTACAAACTCAATGTGCTTTTTGCGCAGTTGACGCGCCTTGTAGAAAATCCACATGGCAAAAGTTATGACCGAAGCAATGAGTACGGTGAACCAGCCGCCGTGTCCGAATTTGAGTAGGTTCGAAAGGAAGAAAGCTCCCTCGATGGATAAAAACACAACCGGCAATGCCCACACCAGCAGTATGTTTTTGCGCTGTACGTATTTGAGATAGGTAAGCAATACAGTGGTCATCATCATGTCAATGGTAATAGCAAGGCCATAGGCGGCTTCCATGTTGGCGGCCTTTTCGAAAAATAACACTACAAAAGTGCAACCCGCCAGCAGCAGCCAGTTGATGGCGGGTATGTATATCTGCCCCCTATGCGTGGTAGGGTAAACCACTTTCATGTTTGGCAGCAGGCGCAGTTTCATCGCTTCGTTTACAAGGGTAAAACAACCCGATATGAGCGCCTGTGAGGCAATGATGGCGGCTGCAGTGGCAATGGCAATACCAATGGGTAAAAACCATTTGGGCATCAGCAAATAAAAAGTGCTTTCGCCCACCTTCCACTTTACGCCTTCAAAATGATGTAGTACGTAAGCCGACTGACCGAAGTAGTTGAGCAGCAGCATCAGCAGCACAAATATCCAACTGACGCGAATGTTCTGTTTGCCGCAATGACCCAGGTCAGAGTACAGCGCTTCGGCTCCGGTGGTGCACAAAAATACGGCCCCCAACAACCAGAACCCCTGCGGATAATTAATCAGCAAATGAATGGCATGTTGAGGATTGAATGCCTGCAGAATATCAGGGTATTTCACTATCTGCAATGCACCCAGCACACCCAACATACTAAACCACACCAACATTACCGGCCCGAAAAAACCGCCTACCACGCGTGTACCGAATTGCTGAAACACAAACAACCCGATAAGTATGATAATAACAATGGGCGTGGTGGGTATGCTCTCATTCACTTTCTTTAAACCCTCAATGGCAGAAGAGATAGAGATAGGCGGGGTGATAAACCCATCCGCAATCAAAGCCGCGCAGCCGATAATAGCAGGAAAGATGGTCCAGGTGACTTTGTAACGCCTCACAAGGGCATACAGAGCAAAAATACCTCCCTCGCCTTTGTTATCGGCATTCAGTGCGAGGAACACATACTTAAATGTAGTAATTATCAGTAAGGTCCACACCACGCAACTCAGGCCGCCCAACACCAGTTCGCGGCTCACATACCGATCGCCCAGTATGGCGCTGATTACGTAGAGCGGTGAAGTGCCAATGTCGCCAAAGATGATACCGAGCGTAATCAATACCCCGCCGGCGGTGAGCGGTAGTCCGTGGCTGCGATGGTTATTGCCCATGGAGATTTGTCATATTAGCATGCAGAAAAAACAACGACAGAGGGAGCACATGTAGGGGATAAAACAGATTTGATGCTGCAAATCTAAAGCCAAACCCTGCCATATCTGCAAAAATTAGTCGGAAAATATTTTCGCGTCAAGGTTTATTGGCTACTATTACGTGTTAAAATTCCTGTATGTTTCGTAAATGGCTTAGCGAATACCTCGGCACTTTTATATTAATTTTTGCCGGCACGGGGGCAGTGGTTGTCAATCAACATACCAATGGCGCGCTCGGCTTGAGCGGTATAGCGCTGGTGTGGGGGTTTGTCATCATAGCGCTCATCTATGCTTTCGGGGATATTTCGGGTACGCACATCAACCCGGCGGTAACGGTGGCATTTGCGGCAGACGGACGTTTTGCCTGGCGCGAAGTGCCCGGCTATATACTATCGCAGCTGGCGGGGGCTTTGAGCGGCAGTTTGTTGCTGCGAATTTTATTTCCCGAAAATACACACCTGGGAGTAACGCTCCCCGCGGGGCACGCCTGGCAGTCGTTCGTACTTGAAACAGCGATGACGTTTATTCTGATGATGGTAATATTGCGGGTGTCCACCGGAGCAAAGGAAAAAGGCATCACTGCTGGCATTGCCATTGGGGGCACGGTGTTGTTGCTGGTATTGTTTGGCGGGCCCATCAGCGCCACGAGTTTAAACCCCACCCGCTCGCTGGCTCCGGCGCTGGTGAGTGGAAACTTCAATTATGTTTGGATTTACTTAACTGCACCTTTTTTGGGTTCTTTGCTTGCGGTAAGTGTAAATAAATTTTTGGCACATGCTACAGAGAATTGAGTTACAATTCTGCTATTACCCCATACTTCCTACTCTGTATTGAGCAAGGAGTGATGTTTTCGGTAATACATTAAACAATCAATCGTGTTACCAGCATCTTAATTCTGCAAAAACTACGGCCTGTAATACCGCCCCACATTCACTTCGGGAAAAACTTCTCCTCCACAGGTGAGCACCTCGGCAAAATGGTTTGCCAGCCAGGGAGCTAATGAGTACCCTTTGGTGCCCATGCCGTTAAATATTGCTGTTTTTTTTAAAGTGTGGTGAAACCCCACCAATGGTCTGCGGTCTTTTACGGCAGGGCGGATCGCGGCGTAGTGTCCAACAATTTTGTAAGGTAGCCGGATGATGGCATTCAGCGCGGTGGTTATTTCCTCCAAACCTTCTGCACTCGGCTGCCCGTCACGGAACTGTTTGTTCATAGTGGCCCCAGCGTAATACACCTCTGCTGCAGAGGTAGGCATAAGAGTAACTGCACCGTTTATTACACCAGGCAACCGCAGGTTTTCGATTTCTGCCAGTACTACCTCGCCTTTTGTGGGTACAAAGGGTAAATCGGCAAACGGGCTTTCTTGATGATACGCCCACCCGTTACAAAACACAATAGTACTATTTGCATACTGTTGCCGCAATTCGCGCCATGGATAGTAACCCTCCAGTAACCGGTTCGTTGCTCTAAGCCATTCGCGGTAAGCATCCAGCAACTTACGGGTATCCAATCGGTAGCCTCCGCTTATCGTAAAAGCGCGATGCGGATGAAACTGTTTCTCGTCTAAGGTGACCAATGTATCATCTTTCAGAAACGATTGATACGACGGGTCACTCAGGCGCGCCTGCCAGTTGTTGATGCTTTCGTTTGTATAAAGTATTTTGTAAATCGGTGAAGGATAAAAAAACGAAACCTGCAGCGCATCTTCCAGCTCGCGGTAAGCGTTCCCGGCAAAGGGGAAAATAACATCAGCCATCCATGTTTTTACGAACCTGCGTCCCGTAATCGGATTTAGCAAACCGCCTGCAATACGCGAACCCGATGAAGCATCGTATTCGTCTATTACCAATACCTGTGCTCCCTTTTTAATCAAAAACCAACTGAGCATAGAGCCCGCTATGCCCTGCCCGATGATAACAAAGTGCATCTGTGACTATCTGAAGTAGGAGAGGTCTTTGCCGGGCGGCACGGGAGGGTCGTTTGTGTTTTCTTCATCGCGGCGCAGCGCTTTCCCTTCGCGTTTAATTTGCCGGTGCAAAACAAAGAACAGCAGCGTAATCAACCCTAGCGCAGCCGGTTGCAGGAGCAACATGGAGCGCCTGCCATCTTCATCAAAAATGAAACCGGAGCCATATACGCTCCGCAGAAGGTAAACAATCAGTAACTCCAGCAGTACAAAGCTGCCGATGAGATGCACCAGATATCGCCCGGGCGGTACACCATGTTGTTTGGCATGGCGGTATAATATGCCGCTGAATATGGTTATGAGTATCAGGTCCATTTCAGGTTGCGCTTATTTGATGACGAATTTTCTTGGGCAGATTGTTCACCACCTGAAGGTACGAGTGGTCTATCATCCAAAACAGTACCCCGCGGGGAATTCTGCCGCTGCTAAAATAAACCGAATTCCACATTTTTTTGTTCATGTGATAGGCGGGTTTCACATCTTCATATTTTTCGCGGTATGAAGGTACAAGCGACACATCCATCTTGACATTGAAAAACGGAGGGTAACTATTCAGGCCGGTTAGCAGAAATATTTTTCCGGCCACCTTGTAAACCAACACATCTTCACCAAAGGGGAACTCTTCGCTCACAAAAGGTTTTGCTAAACAGTGCGCGCGTATCTCCTCTATGTTCATAAACTTTTTTTCATCACTTTATCAGAGAAGATATTGAACTCGCCAAAGCGGTCCGTAAGGTATTTTTTGCGCTCCGCATCCGCAACGGCTTCCGCCAATGGATTAAAATTATTTTCAATGTATTCAAACGGAGGTTCAACCCCGTTGTGGCTTACCGGCGCAGCCATCCACCGCCCGGCACGCCACACATAGCGCATGGTTCCTTCAATAAACGCTGCCTGATTGTACTTGTATTTGGGGAGGGTTTTCCCCTCGTTGTCGTACCAAAAGCTCTCCAGTACGGGCAGGTTGAGAGGCGTTTCGTGCATGAGTGTTTCGCTGGAGGGCATCGGCAGCCCGATGGCGCGCAGTATGTCATGGTACATAAATCTGGAGCTGACGTTGTGCGTTTTGACCTCACCGGGCTTATGTTCATGGTCAAGCCAGAAAAGCGGAACGCGGTTGCCGCCGTCGGTTACATTGCTAAAGTGATATTGCCACCCCTGGTCGCCAAAATTGTCGCCATGGTCGCTGCAAAAAATTACTAAGTTATCTCTCCCTTCGTGCATCTGCCGGCAAAACTCGTCCACATCGCGGCGGATGAGTTTCCAGGAAAGCCGCTGTTTGGCGCGCAGCAGGTCCAGGTCTTCTTGCGTAAGCACCACCTCGTCTGTTTTCAGAAACGTTTGCGACAAAAAGTGATAAAGAATTTTCCACTCGTGAATTTTGCCCAATAGAGTTTTGTTCATGAGCGTAAACGTTTCGGCTATGTGGTAAGGGTAGTGCGTTTCCATCAGGTTAATAAACAAAAACACTCCCTGTCCTTTAGCATTGTGCTCATCCACCATACGGGCAGCAAGGGCAAATGCCTCGTGCGAAATTTTCTGTGCCCAGATGATGCCCTGGCGCAGGTCTTCGCTCACCCTGGTAAAAACAAGGTCTTTAGGTTTCAGTAGCATCCTGCGTATCCGTGGTCTGTTTAATGCCAGTACGATGCGCAACAGCCAGTTGTGTTTGCTACGTACCAGGTGCCAGCATTTGTGTACCTCGTCAAACCCTTTACTCACATTAAAGATGTCCGTAGTCACAATGTTGCTGGTTATCTGAATGGGCTTGTAACCAAGCGGTTTGAGCTGTTCTGCCAGGGTGGGTACTTCATCGCGCAGCCAGCGGGTTTGCGAGGTGGCTCCGTGCTGGTGGGGCAGTAGTCCGGTAAACATGCAGCTGGTGCCGGGCAGTGTCCAGCATCCTGATGAACGGGCGTTCAGAAATTGAACGGCATTTTGCTCTAAGTACGGCACGCCGGGCGCGCCTTCGTGATATGCCGAGTCGAAGCGCAAGCTGTCGGCCACAATCATGATAATGTTTCTCGGTTTACTCACCTCGTGCTGATTTGCCGTGGCGAATGTATGCGGCAAATCAGGAATGTAAAATAGCGCTGCGTAAGTTGTGCTTGAGCGAAAAATTCTCTCCTTACAAGTAATACTTGTGCCCGTATTCTTTCAGGTGTTGCTCCGCTTGTTGAAAATCAGGCATGATTTGCGCCACGAGTTTCCAGAATTTATCGGAGTGGTTATGGTGAATGAGATGCGCCAGTTCGTGAATTAATACGTAGTCAATCACGCGTTGCGGGGCAAAAAGCAGCCGCAGCGATATAACGATGTTTCCATCGTGTGAGCAGTGTCCCCAATAACTGGTGGCGTATTTCAGCCGCACGCTGTGTATTTTTTGCCGGAAGTATCGTTCGTTTAACTCATGGATGCGTTGTGAAATTATGGGTTGAAAATATTTTGCCAGGCATTTTGCCACTAAATACGATGCCGCGTTGTCGTGTGCTTCGGGGCTAAGCCCCCTGGCGAGTTGTAGCACGATGTTATTTCTGAAAATGCGGGCTGTGCTTTTGGTGCCTTCGCGATAAAACAACGAGATGCAAAATAATGTATCGCCCACGCGCAGTATCTCTCCGTTGGTGTACCGACGCTGTGGCAGGGTATCCAGCAGTTGCGGCTTGTCATGTATTTTGTCTTTTGCCCATTTCAAAAATTTATCAATGTGGTGGCGTTGTTCTTCTTTTGTAAGGTGGCTGCTGATTCGCATCAGGATGCCGGTTTTGCTTATGCTCACTCTGCAGTTGGGACGATTTTCAAAAAGTATGCGTACGGGCACCTGCGTGTCATTTACATCTATGGTGAACGCAGTGTGTGTTTCGTTTTTGCCCGAGAATGGCAATACATCAAATAATACAGTCATCATGCGCGGCATAAATATGCCGGTTGGTTATATGGAGCCGTATAATATTTTTCAACATCGCGGCATAAGCCCCGGTACAGATAAACCCCATTTGCTCTGCAAAAAAATATTCTCCAAATCTGCCGTACATTCACTGATAATTGCTATTTTCATACAATGAATATTGCCTCCCGGATAGACCATACCCTGTTAAAACCCGATTGCAACGAACGCGAAATCAAGAAACTCTGTGCCGAGGCCAAAGAGTACGGATTTGCGGCGGTGTGTGTGCCTCCCTATTTTGTGCGTAAGTGCCGCCGGTGGCTTGAGGGCACACCCGTGAAGGTTGCCACGGTAGTGGGTTTCCCGATGGGTTATGCCAACACGCCTGCCAAAGTTGAAGAGGCCCGCAGGGCTATTGACGAAGGAGCGCATGAGGTAGACATGGTTATCAACATTATTGCGCTCAAAGCCGGTGACTTCAACTATCTGAAAAATGAGCTTACCAGCGCCGGTACCATCGTACAACTACGCGGAGGCAAGCTCAAAGTAATTTTGGAAACCGGCCTGCTGAGCGAAGAGGAAATCATTGCCGCCTGTAAGCTCTGCAAAGAGATGAGCGTTGATTTCGTAAAAACCAGTACAGGGTTTGTTACTCCGGGCGCTACGGTTGAAGTGGTTAAACTACTGCGCGCCAATTTGCCAAGCTCTATCAAAATAAAAGCAAGCGGAGGTATCCGCACGGCTGAGTTTGCACAGCAACTGATTGAAGCAGGAGCCGACCGCCTGGGTTGCTCTGCAAGCGTAAGCATCGTTCAGTCGTTACTGCAAAAACCCTGAATAGTTTCAGGTGAAATCGCTCAACACACATTTCGTGTGGTGTTGTGATTCATCAACCTGTTTGCTGCCGAAAAGATTATGGCACCGGGTCATACCCATGCCCGCCCCAGGGATGACAGCGCGAGATGCGCCTTAGCGCCAGCCAGCATCCGCGCAAAACGCCGTGCTTAGTGATGGCCTCTATGGCATACTCGCTGCACGAGGGCAGGTAGCGGCACGAGGGCGGCAGCAACGGAGACAAAAACCGTTGGTACACCCGTATCGGAAACACCACAACCGCCACCGCCAGCCGCATCATGTTAAGGCATTTTGGAGTTTATGAATGAGCGATAACATGCGCTGCTCGCAAGTTACATAATCGGGGATTGATTTGCCGCGGTACATCCACATAACCGCCGCCTGCGTTTGGCGGGCAGCCAAAGCCATATAAAGCGGCATTTTGTTTTTTCGCCACACTTCACGCATCAGCCGTTTTATCCGGTTGCGGTTAACAGCCAGCCGGTGATAACGCTTCGGCACGGCAAATGCCGCCTGCATAGGGTACCGGGTCAGCAAAGGAGTTGTGTAATAATAAAGGGCAAACCCGGCATGTGATACCGATTTGCCCTCTGCAAAAATTTTATCAATCAGTTTTTTACTGCGAAGTTTTTCTTCCTTACAAAACGTACAAGAACCTGCCAAAGCCGACAATTCATCAGCCGTCAACAGCGCGATGTGACTACTTGAGGCGTTTCTCGTCTGAAACGGAGAGTTTCTTGCGGCCTCTTGCTCTCCTGCGGGCAAGTACTTTTCTTCCATTTTTGGTCTTCATTCTCGCTCTGAAACCGTGTTTATTTTTTCGCTTTCTCCGGCTCGGCTGATACGTCCTTTTCATATCCGATGCAATTTATGTTTTTTCCAAAAGGAGCGCAAATGTATAAATAACACCCAAAATGCAAAGGCAACCAAGGCGCTCAGCGCCTCGCACAACAGCAAATCATATTCAAATCATTTTATATTTAATCTTGTGCCGTACTCCGCGGGCTGTTACCCCTCATTCTTGCTGTAATCATTACCCCAGCCCGGCTTCTTTGATAGCGTTTACATAATCAAAACGCTCCATCAGTCCGGTGTCAAATTTGCCCGACCTAAACTCCGGATTATCCATCAGCACGGTGTGGAAGGGGATAGTGGTTTTTACGCCTTCAATAATAAATTCCTGCATGGCGCGCTTCATCTTCACAATGCACTCCTCGCGGCTTTTGGCGCGGCATATCACTTTGGCGAGCAAACTGTCGTAATAGGGCGGTATGGTGTAACCGGCGTAGATGTGTGTATCTACGCGCACTCCGTAACCCTTGGGTGTGTGCAGGGCGGTAATTTTGCCGGGATTAGGCGCAAAATTGTTCAGCGGGTCCTCGGCATTTACGCGGCATTCTATAGCGTGCATCTTCTCCGGAAAGTACATCACCCCCGATATAGGAGTGCCCGCGGCTATCATAATCTGCTCTTTGATGAGGTCAAAGTCCATCACTTCCTCGGTCACGGTGTGTTCCACCTGTATGCGCGTATTCATCTCCATAAAGTAGAAATTCTTGTCGCGGTCCACCAGAAACTCCACCGTGCCCACGCTCTCGTAGTTAATCGCCTTGATGGCTTTTACGGCGGCTGCGCCCATCTTCTTGCGCAGCGCATCGTCCACAAAGGGCGAGGGGGCTTCCTCCACCAGTTTCTGATGTCTGCGCTGCACCGAGCAGTCGCGCTCGCTTAAGTGACACGCCTCACCGTACTGGTCGCCCGCTACCTGTATTTCGATGTGGTGCGGTTCAACGATAAACTTCTCCATATACACCCCGTCGTTGCCAAATGCCGCCCCCGCCTCGGAGCGCGCCATCGTATAAGCGCTTTCCATTCCCGCCTCGTCCCACACGATGCGCATCCCTTTTCCACCGCCTCCGGCTGTTGCTTTGAGCATCACCGGGTATCCTATACGGCGCGCCTCCTTTTTAGCGTCCTCCAGTGTGTCCACCAGCCCATCGCTGCCCGGAATACACGGCACTCCCGCTTTAATCATGGTCTCTTTTGCGGTAATCTTATCGCCCATGGCGCGTATCATGTAGCCCTTAGGGCCTATAAATTTTATCTTGTGCTTCTCACACAAATCGCTGAACTCGGCATTCTCTGCCAAAAAACCATAGCCCGGGTGAATGGCATCGGCATTCGTCAGCTCAGCTGCTGCCATTATGTTTTTCATGTTCAGGTACGAGTCCTTGCTCTTTGGCGGGCCTATACACACGGCCTCATCGGCAAAGCGCACGTGCAAACTGTCGCGGTCGGCTGTTGAGTAAACCGCTACGGTCTTTATGCCCATCTCCTTACAGGTACGAATAATCCGCAGCGCTATCTCACCCCGGTTCGCTATCAATATCTTCTTAAACATGATGCAATTTTAGTATTTAGGGTGAAGTTTACTACTGCCACGCATCCGGTGCGCCGGCTCCGCATACAGCCATCGCACAATCCGGTCGGCATTTGCACTAAAACGTTCCGCATCCGCTTAATAACAAAATGTATTTTGATTTTTTGGGGGTGCCCCCGCCGCCAGGCTATGCAAGGCGGCGGGGTCGGGCTGACCCGCTCCAAGTCCTCGCCGCGCCCGCGCCACACGCGCGGGCGCGGGCTGCGGGCTTTCCGCTTGCATCCCTCACCCGGCTAACGCTGCTCAAAAATCACAAAGCGGCTACGCATCAAGCTACTTACTGCCGTAAAACATTTTTTCCTGACCATCAAAACAGCGATTAGTCCACAGCCAAAACCCAAGCAAAACGAAAAGCGATAAAAGTTTTTGCTGATAGCGGGCATACGACCGCCACTCTTTCTCTCAAATTATTCCGCAAACAACAAAATCAGTTTTTATCACAACGGCCGATACATAAAAGCTGTAGTTAACGCATAAAGATAATAATGTATATAAATTAAACTGTATGTGTTTGGGCATATTCATTGCACCGGCAATAATCTTTCGGCAACGCAGAAGTGCTCCGGGCTACCGCCAAAACACTGCGGGGCGGGGCCCCATTTTCGGCGCGCCCCCCCCCCCCGATGCAAGAACCAAAAAGCGAAAAAGACCAAAAAAACACAGCCACATCACACAACACCCACCGGAGAAAATAAAGCATACAGCACTTAACTAACGGCAGCGCCGCGTACAGCCGCTTACCCGATAAAACCCTGCGCAATACCTTTCACTACTTAGAGGGTGTCAGCTCCATCCATCGCACCTCTTTGCTTATTTCTCCGTAGTCAACCAGCCGCTCCTGCTGTAGTACGATGCGACCCGCGCCGGTAAACCAATACGAAAAGTTCACAAAAAAATCATCAGAGGTTTTTACAATCTTTTCGGTTACGGGAGCGCCCCCGTCTGCCGGCAGGCGCGTGTGCATCAGGTTCATAAAGTGCTCCTCATCGGCCTCCCAATCAGCGTTGTGCAGCAGATAAAACCCGCCGGGCGAGGCAAGCATCCGCGCCCCAAAGGCGTAGTGTACGGTAGCGCTCTGCTGTTTCTTCGGCACCAGCCAGTTGTTTTTCAGAGCGAGATTTTCATCGGTTTGATATACCAGCAGCGCTCCGCAGCTAACCACCGCAGGCGAGTTTTTTTGCATGCTTGTATCTGTGTACTCTGCCAGTATGCCGTAGCCCTTGTTGCCGGTAATTATTTGCACAGAGCGGTACCCGGTAAATTCTTTTCCCTTTTTAGCTCCCGAAACACCTGCTGCCTGTGCCGCCACATCGGGCTTTGGCGCAAGGGTCGTTTTGCCGGTTAATTGCAGCGATGCGTTGATTTTGCATAGAGCAGTTTCGCGGTAAACCGTGCGCGGCTCATCAGCGTAAGCATCAAACGCCAATACAAGTTCACCCCCCGTGCTCAACGTGCCCAGCGGGTTGCGGTAGTAAAGCCCTCCTTGCGGTGAAGTAATCTTGTACGGCTCGGGCGTTTCTCCGTTTGAACCCACACCAAAAATATAGTAGGTATTTTGCGGTTTGTTTTTGCCTGAAGGGGCAAGCGAAATCACATCATCTCTCACCCGCGTCACTACATACGCGTAACCTTCGTTATTGATGTGCAGTTGCAAAAACTGCAGGTACTCTTTCAGATTGGTAAAGTTGTAGGTTTTAGAGCTTATTGCACCGGTGCGGTTATCGGTGATGAGGAGTTTGAATTTTTGGTGTTTGTAGTATGGCTTAATGAGCAGGGCGCTTTTGGCTCCGTCGGGGCTTTGCGCCAGCATGATACCCGAGCAGGTGAAGAACTCGTCTTTTTCGTCAAAGATGAGTAGTGCTGCGCTGTCGGGCTCCAGAGTTTGCGCATTAAATTCCTGCCGCATAATCACGGGCAGCATTTTGCGGCTGTCGCGCGTTTCCAGCATCCACTCCTCATCGGTTCTCCTTTCGCACACGGCGTAGTACATGGCAATTTTTCCACGGTGAAAGCCCGCCTGCAGGTAGTATGTTTTTTCGCCAAACGAAGGATACAGCACCGATGCCTTACCCGATCTGAACCCGGGGGTGAATTTGTAAATTGTGTAACGGGGTGGTTTGTTGAGGTTACCGGGTTTTTCAAAACCTATCGCATACCAGCTGTCGTTTAACCAACCGATAAACTCTACTCCGGGTTTATCAACCAGGGTGCTGAGCTTTATCTCATATCCGGCTGCAAGAGAAACGCCACCAGCACAACATAACACCCAAAACAAACTCCGCATGGTGTGTGTTATTTTTGCGAAGCGAAATAACAAAACACCGTTATTCGCCAGCTATAATTTGTGCGCATATCCACAAAGCAAATTTTATATTTTCGCCACCCCTAAATGCATTTAACAATGGGAGTAACTGTTGCCCCAACTGCCACGGGAATGAATTTTGAGTATAGCGAGAGTCAGCGCATGGTTGCCGAAAGTGCTCGCGATTTTGCGGAGCGCGAAATTCGCCCCAACCTCATGAAGTGGGACGAAGAGCAGTATTTCCCCAAAGAGTTGTTTCACGCCATGGGCAAGTTGGGTTTCATGGGTGTGTTTATACCGGAGGAGTACGGCGGCTCGGGGCTTAGTTACTTTGAATATGTTACGGTAATATCAGAGATTGCTAAAGTGTGCGGTTCAATTGGTTTATCAACGGCAGCGCACAATTCGCTCTGCACGGGGCACATTTATTACCACGGCACAGAGGAACAAAAACGCAAATACCTGCCCAAACTGGCTACGGGCGAGTGGATAGGCGCCTGGGCGCTCACCGAGGCAAACACCGGCAGCGATGCCATGCGCATGAAATGCACCGCCAAAAAAGTAGATGGCGGATGGGTAATCAACGGCAGTAAAAACTGGATAACCCACGGCAAGAGCGGAGATGTGGTGGTAGCCATTGTGCGCACCGGAGAGTTGCTGGATAGCCACGGTATGACGGCATTTATCATCGAGCGCGGCACCAAGGGGCTTAAAGCCGGTAAAAAAGAAAACAAGCTCGGCATGCGCGCCTCCGAGACAGCTGAGGTCATTTTTGAAGATTGTTTTGTGCCCGATGAGAATGTAGTGGGGGGCGAAGCCAAAATCGGCAACGGCTTTCAGCAGGCGATGCAAGTGCTCGATGGCGGCAGAATTTCCATTGCAGCGCTCGGGCTGGGCATAGCCAAGGGCGCTTACGAAGCAAGCGTGAAATACGCCAAGGAGCGTCACCAATTCGGGCAACCCATCGCCAACTTTCAGGCCATTGCCTTCAAACTGGCGGATATGGCTACCAAAATTGAAGCCGGTGAGCTGCTCACCATGCAGGCAGCATACCTCAAAAACCAGGGACAGAAAGTAACCAAGCAATCCGCAATTGCCAAGTATTATACATCTGAAATAGCCGTAGAAATTTCAACCGATGCCGTGCAGATTTTTGGCGGGTACGGTTACACCAAAGAATTTCCTGTTGAAAAATACTACCGCGATAGCAAGCTCTGCACCATCGGGGAGGGCACATCTGAGATACAAAAACTTGTCATCAGCCGCGAAATCATGAAGGGGAACATTTAGGCAGCTATTAGAAATTATTTTTGAAGTAGTTGTTTAGTTACCCCGGTGAATTTTACATTCATGCTTTACCCTGGTTAATTGTATGGAGTTTGTGAGATAAGAGTGTATCGGGGAGTTAGTAAACAATTCAGCGAATAAGAGCTTATTGGAAATAGGACGTATCGGGTCGGCCCCCCGGGGCGGGCGCCCCCCCACGGTGGGTTTTAAATATG
>JANWXI010000159.1 GCA_025057415.1 Chitinophagales bacterium | reverse complement strand
GGAGCGAAAGCGTACCCCTTAGCAAGCCCGACCCCTGCTGCCTGCGCGAGGTACGAGCGCAACGCAGCAGGGGGCACCCCCCAAAAAAAAATTATCCACGCTGGTGGATGCCCTGCAGATGATAAAATTACGTATGGTGAAAAATTATTATACGACAACTTTGATTTTGGCGGCTGCGTTGGTGGCTTTTTGGCGCAGCAGGCGGATGTCTGTGCCCGGGTGGTCGTACGCGAGCGCTACGCCCATTCTGCGGTAGGGGCGCGTGGTGGGTTTGCCGAAGATGCGCACTTCGGTGCGTGGCTCCTGCAGGGCTTCGTGAATGCCGATGTAGGTGGGGTTTATGCCGTCCCTATTGGCTAAGATGACTGCGCTGGCGCCCGCGTGAAGCAGTTCGATTTGGGGTATGGGCAGCCCAAGGATGGCGCGCGCGTGCAGTTCAAATTCGTTTAGGTTTTGGGTGCCTGCGAGGGTGACCATGCCGGTATCGTGTGGGCGGGGTGATAGCTCACTGAAGTACACTCCGTCATCAGCAAGGAAAAACTCAACGCCCCAGATGCCGGCGCCGGTGAGGGCCTGGGTTACCTTTGCGGCAATGGTTTGCGCTTCGGCTAAATGCTCGGGCGCGATGGGGCAGGGTTGCCAGCTTTCCTGATAGTCGCCACGTTCCTGGCGGTGCCCGATGGGCGGACAAAAGAGGGTTGTGCCGTTTAGTTGGGTTACGGTGAGTAGGGTAATTTCGGTGTGAAAGTGTACAAATGCTTCAACGATTACTTCGGCAAGGTCGCCCCGCCTGCCGCTCTGGGCGTAATTCCATGCCTTGTCGATTTCATTTTCGGAGCGTATGGTGGACTGCCCCTTGCCGCTGCTGCTCATAAGGGGTTTTACTACGCACGGTATGCCTATTTCGGCTACTGCGGAGCGCAACTCCTCTAAGGTAGAGGCGTAGCGGTATTTAGCGGTGCGTAAACCAAGTTCGCGGGCGGCTAAATCGCGGATGGCTTTGCGGTTCATGGTGTAGTTGGCTGCCTTGGCAGAGGGTACTACTTGTATGCCCTGCCGCTCGTATTCGTAAAACCGCTCGGTGCGGATGGCTTCAATTTCCGGAACGATAATGTGTGGGCGGTGTTTTTCAACGATTGCATCCAGCGCATTGCCATCCAGCATGTTGATTACTTCGCGCGCATCGGCAACCTGCTGCGCCGGCGCATCAGCGTACGAATCAACAGCTATTACGTATTGCCCCAGCCGCTTTACGGCAATCACAAACTCTTTGCCCAGCTCCCCGCTGCCCAGCAGCATGATTTTCTTTTGCATATAAAAAACCTTGTGAAGTTTGAAAAATACTTTTTTACCTTGCGGCACAAAACAACAAAAGAATGATTGACGACAAAGTGCTGCACACTGAAAAGGTTCCCGCCGGCAAGCGCACCTACTACATAGACCTGAAGATGAACCAGCAGGGCTCACGCATTCTTAAAATTACCGAGAGCCGCCGCTTTGAGAGCGACACCCTGCGCCACAGCATACTTATTTACGAAGAGGACTTTAAAAAAATTTTTGATGCGCTGGAGCGCATCAAAGCCGAAATAGGACCCATGCCTGAGTATCGCTTTCGCGATGAAAGGGACGCTTAATCAGCCCTCTTTCAGAATTTTTAGACACTAATTTCACAATTCGTGTAAATTGTATAGTAAATTATATCGCAGTTTGACTTACTTTTGCGTTTAACTCTTAAAAACTACATCTCATGGAAAATAATCAAGGCAACAAGATTTACCTTGGCATTATAGCTTTACTGCTTTTGTTACTCATCGGGTCGGGGTATCTGCTTTGGGACAAAAACCGCAAAAACGATGCGCTTACCGCCGAGAAAGAGCAAATAGAAGCCGAGTATAAAAACCTGAGCGATACACTCGAAGCGCGCAAGGCATACATTGAGCAACTCATCAGCGAAAACAGCATTAAAGACGACTCCATCTTAGCCATGCGCGATGAGTTGGTTAAGAAACAACAGCAACTGCAGGCTGCCATCGCATCGGGTAAAAAAGACCGTGCCGAGCTGCAAAAACTAAGGCAGATGCTGGCAAACTACGAAAACTCCATTGCTGAAATGAAGGCGCGCATCGAGCAGCTAGTAGCGCAAAACAAACAACTCACCGAGCAAAATAAGCAACTCACCCGCGATCTGGACGAGGCAAAAGCCACTACGGCACAACTTTCTGAAACAAACAAAAACCTTTCGCGTAAGGTTGAGCTTGGTTCGCTGTTGCAACTGCGCAACATAGAAGTGGTGGGCGTAAAGAAAAAAGGCAGCGGCGAGGATAAAGTGGTAAAACGTGCCAAAGTAACCGAGAGTTTGCGCATCAGTTTTGAAACAGGCGAAAACAAAGTACTTGAGCCGGGAACTTTGACCTTATACATCCGTGTTATCAGTCCCAAAGGCGAAACCATCGCTGTGGCTGATAAAGGGTCGGGTACCTTTAAGCTGGCTGAAACGGGCGAAGTACTACAATACTCCCAAAAAGCCGAGTTTGACTGGAACCAAAGCAACAAAAAAGTTGTGGTTTACTGGAGCTCCAACGTAAATCAGGAAGGAACTTACAAAGTAGAAGTGTATCAAAGCGGCTATTTGATTGGCAAGGGCTCCGTTGAGCTGAACTAAAGTAATGTTTAATTTTTCAGCGAGGCACGAGGCATCGCCTCGTGCCTTTTTTGTTAATGCAGGCAAAAGAGGCGCGTTCTCTCCTAACGATGTGTTTACGACTTGCTGCAAGTTCTGTATGATTAAACATACCATTTTATTTATATGTATTATTTTACTAACCTCTTAAATCTGAAATGCGCCGCAGCGCCTTGTCGTCATTGTGCAAATAATCCACTGTAACTTTACGTACACGGGCGCCAGTTATTTCGTTTGCGCTTCATGAGTGTTTCTGCAGCATTTGATTATATTCGCGCCAGTTTGCAATGCAGCCGCGCATCATCCTTCAGCCCCGCCAGCTTGAGCTTACCATCATGCGGCTTTGTCATCAACTGATAGAGCAACATCGCGATTTTAAAAACACAGCCCTCATAGGTGTGCAGCCACGGGGCGTACTGCTTGCCGACCGTATTTGGAAACAACTCACCTCCATCCTGCGCAAAACCGACATCCTTTACGGTAAACTCGACATCACCTTTTACCGCGATGATTTCCGCATCAAAGGCAAGCCGCTGATTGCAGACGAAACCCAAATTGATTTTTCTTTAGAAAACCGCAACATTGTATTGATTGACGATGTGCTGTTTACCGGCCGTACCATTCGCGCAGCCCTCGATGCCATGCTCGACTACGGCAGGCCGGCCGATGTGGAGTTGCTCGTACTTATTGACCGCCGTTTACACCGCCACGTGCCCATTCAAGCCAAATACATCGGTAAAGTTGTTGACTCCATCCACACCGAAAAAGTAAGAGTGGAGTGGTCGCCCGATGGCCATGACGATAAAGTTTGGATAATAAGCGAAAACACATAACCCTCGGGTATGAGCGCACTCAGTCAGAAACACCTCATCGCCATCAAACAACTGACCCGGTCAGATATAGAACTGATTTTTCAAACGGCTGATAATTTTAAAGAAGTACTCCAGCGCCCTATTAAAAAAGTACCCTCCCTGCGCGATATTACCATAGCTAATCTTTTCTTTGAAGACAGCACCCGCACCCGTATCTCTTTTGAACTTGCCGAAAAGCGCCTAAGTGCCGACACTATCAACTTTTCTTCATCCGGCTCATCGGTAAAAAAAGGCGAAACCCTGCTGGACACGGTGCGCAACATATTAGCCATGAAAGTTGACATGATAGTGATGCGCCACAGCAGCTCAGGCGCTCCTGCATTTTTGGCGCAACACGTGCCCGCTCACATCATCAACGCAGGTGACGGCACCCACGAGCATCCTACGCAAGGTCTGCTCGATGGCTACTCGGTACGCGAAAAATTCGGCACACTCAAGGGTCTTAACTACCTCATCGTAGGCGACATCAAACACTCCCGCGTAGCCGGCTCCGATATACCCCTTATGCTCAAAATGGGCGCGCACGTCAAAGTGTGCGGCCCTCCCACCCTCGTCCCAAAGTACATCGAAGAACTCGGTGTTACCTACGAACCAAACCTGCGCAAAGCCCTCGAATGGTGCGATGTAGCGAACATCCTCCGCATACAACTGGAGCGCATGGACATCCGCTACATCCCCTCCCTGCGCGAGTACGCCCTCTTTTACGGCATAAACCGCCAACTGCTCGACAGCATCCCCCGCGAAATCACCATCATGCACCCCGGTCCCATCAACCGCGGCGTTGAGCTCAACAGCGATGTGGCAGATAGCAAACAATCGCTCATTCTCCAGCAAGTAGAAAACGGCGTAGCTATACGCATGGCTGTGCTCTACCTCCTCGCCGGGCGATGAAACACACATGCGAAAACATTAACAAAAATATTTATTTATTAATTATTTAATATTTTTTGGGGGTGCCCCCGCTGCAGCGCTCCGCGGGGCTGCGCGCGCAGCGGGGTCGGGCTGGCTACGGGGTACGCTGTCGCTTCCGCCCGCCCGTAAGATTTTTATTTTTCAAAGGTACGGGCGGGGCCGCTTCGCTGCGCTCGCGCCCTCCGCATCCCTCACCAGGCTGA
>JANWXI010000158.1 GCA_025057415.1 Chitinophagales bacterium | reverse complement strand
AATAACAGTATATTGTTTATCCAAACAAGAAAAAAGCCGGACACACCTGGTGTGTACCGGCTTGATTGGGGTTGGTGTATGAAAACTATCAAGCGCCTACTGTACTATGACGATGCGCTCGGTGTATTTCCACTTGCCGTTTGTCACTTCGGCCATGTAAACACCTGCAGCTAACTGTTGTAAGTCAATCGGGTTAATTCCTTTTTGCAGCGATGCCTTGCGCACAATTTCGCCTAAAGCGTTGGTGATGCGTAGCTTCGCATTGTCCATCCCTTTCAGTTCTACATGTAACAGGTCGCCTGAGTTCGGGTTTGGATACATATTTACTGAAGCATTGGTGAAAAGCGAGGTGGGGCCGGTGATGAGTTTAGGAGTAACGACCACGTTTTGATCTTTGAAATCGGTACAGCCATCGGCATTTGTAACAGTGAGGGTAGCGGTGTAAACGCCTTCGTCAGCATATTGGTAGCTCACCACTGCTTGTTGATTGAACACGCTGCCATCGCCCGTGTGCCAGGTGATTTGGGTGGCATCGGAATTGGTGCATTGGAATACTACGGTTTGCCCTTCTTCGACTACTACATCATTGCCGGGGGCTACGGTGTTACCATTGGCAGATACCTGCATTTGAGCATATATGGGCGAAGCGCCGTTAACGTGTATATTTTTGACCACCTGATAGCCGTTGGCATCGGTGAGGGTGAGGGTATATACACCTTCGGGCACAGAGAGCGTAACGGGTGAATTTTCGTTTACCGAACCGCTGCCCACGAGAGTACTGCCGCTGTTTGTAACTGTGTACTGCCACTGCGCCGGGCCGGGCTGTTCGATGGTGATGGTGCCGTTATCATCGCACGTGGCATCCAGGGTATTGATGACTGCCGGCGGCGTGAAGTGCAACACAAAGCGATGCGGGCTTTCGGTTTTGTTCATGGCAAATGAGTATATGTTGTTGGCTCGCAGGTTTTGCCATGTGTTGGTTACTTTATCTTCTAAGTGAATGTAAGTAGTGGGGTCAAAGCTTTGTACTCCTTTTACTTCAAATGTAAAGTTTCCGTTGTTGCCGGGCATGAGTCCGAGGGGAACGGTGGTGGTATGGGGGCGCACATCTATGCGGAAGAGATCTGTACCCGTGCCGGTAAATACGGAGGGCTGCCCGAGGTTGCTGCGCTGCTTGCGCAGGTCGGTGGCGGCATCATAAGCGGGTGTTGCGGTGGCGTCAAATCTCAGTTCGGTTTTGTCTTTAAAACCGTTTCCGCTTACTTCTATTTCTAATGCTTCGGGGTAGCTGTTTTGATAGAAAATCTGTGAGCCGCTCGCCACCCGGTTAGGGTTACTGAACGTATAAGTTGACGGAACTCCCACATTGGGATTGTGTAACATAAATCCCTGAAATGGCGCCAGTTGGTCTCCGGGGTTCAGTGGCTGATAGGTACCCGAAAAGGGCCCTATGGGTACATACACACTCGCTACTATACCAAAACCCGGTTGTGAAGTGTAAATGTAACCGCTGGGATAGGGGTTAGCCAGCAGGTGCCAGCCGCTGTTAAAGCCATACGAAATAGTACTTTGCAGGGTGGGTAAATAATAATTGCTGTTGCCGAGGCCGGATTTTTGATATAAGGGGTTAAGGTTGGGCGGACCCACAACTTCCAATACGCTGCCACCGATTTGGTACGAACTGTAACCCCTACCATGCTCATTAGGTGCAGTGCTGTTCATTACGTGCCACCCCTGTAAGATGCAAGTAGTGGGGATGTGCTCATCCCAGCGGAAAACATTGCCGTAAGGCGACCCCGGGGCTGATTGGGTTTCATCGCATGTAGGAGTAGGTATCAAATATCCGCTGCTGGAACCAGCACCCATTTGGCCGAGGAGAGCAGATACGGGTAAGCCCATTTGGTGTTGGTTATTGCCAACACCTCCGATAGCGCGTTGCGCACGGATAGTACCCACGTAGGTTCCGGTATATCCGGGCGAAAAGTCATTGATAACGGCACAGTGGTTAGTGCCGGTACTGAGCAGGCGTGCCGTACCGGCAGTGGCATTGAAACTGCCCGCTTGCAGTGCCAGTTCATTGAAAACATCGAACCAACTGCCGGGCTGTAGTGCCAAGCCATTCGCATTGTTCAGGCGCACCCTGTCAAACTGGGTATTGCCACTGTATGTTTGCGGTGTCGATCCTTGAAAAATAACAAACCCTCCGGCTCCGGTTACATATACGGTGCTTGTGCCTGCCACCCAATTGCCGCACACCTGTAAATCGGCATTGGTGGTTAGAGTCACAGCATTCCCCAGAGTGATGTTACCACAAGAGGCAGGAGCGTTGATTACCGGATATGGGGTATTACCTGCAGGAATGGTGATGTTAGTAGCGCAAGTGGGTACTGTACCGGAGCTCCAGTTGCTGCCGGTGTGCCAGTCGCTGGTTCCTCCCCCCAGCCAGGTAACTGTGGAAGTGAGACTGGGTGCAATGGCAAAAAACGAAAATCCGGTATAATTAGCCCCTGTTACCATGTTATAGATTGCGCTGGTAACACATTCATCGCCATCGGTAACTGCCGTAAGCGGCCATGCTCCGCCTACAGACGAGTTGCGCAACAGACGATAGTAATCGGCTGTGGGGGCAGAGTTCACATTGTTGATATTGCTGTAAGCAATGACATCATAGTTAACGGTTGATGTACCGGTTTGATTTACCTCCCAGTATCCTTCCCCGGTAAATCCGCTGTAATTGGCCGAAGGAGGCGACACACAACTGAGCGGAAAGGGTCCGCCGGTACTAATGGTGCCCGGGCTGCCTTTCTGAAAACGCGCCACAATATTGTCAGGAGCCGATAAGGTGTTTACAGCAACTATCAAAGGGTTATATCCTTCGCCCGTGGTAAAATCATCGCCTATAGGAAACTCGCGCGTGATGGTGGGAACTGCCACGTGGCGTGCCAGCCGGCCTATCACATATTTATCGTTGCTGTAAGTGCCAAACATGTTAGGCGTTTCGTGCCCCTGTACAGACGTGGCTGCTCCATTCAGCACGCGCATTACATTGGTTCCATTCATACGCAGTATGCCTCCGCCCACAAACTTTAACAAGCCGTTGTTGTTTGTTTCAATGTGCGTGTTGCCGTCTAAAAATGTCTGAAAGGGCTTGTCAATCAATAAATGGTTAAAGGAGTTAACTCCGGTAAAGTTGCCGTTAAGCGCCTGTGTGCCGCTGCCGTTGAATACTTCATCGCCATTGGCAGTGAAGGTGCCATTGTTGGCAAAGTTGCCACGAAACTGTATTTCCCCGTCATTTACCAGGGTGCCATTGTTTATAGCATTTCCGTTCACATACAGTGTCGGCTCCGATGGCTCGGGTTGCTGTGGTGTACCACTGCTGGGGCCTACATACAGCAACGCATTGGTTTGAGTGAACAAGGCCTGCGCATTCAATTGCTTGCCAAACAGCAAGAGCAATGAAGAGAGGAGGATTGCGTAAATGGCTTTCATAAAGTTTAATTTATTCAATTGAAAAAATTTATTTATGGTTTAAAAATGGTTTTTGTACGGATGCCCGATTCTGCAATTAATCGGAACACATACGCCCCCGACAGTAAGCCGTCTGTGGGGATGGTATTCCATCCCATTTCTGCTGGGCTGGCGTATTGTTCCCTGCCGGCCAAGTCGGTTATCACCACGTGCGCACGCCCGGAAGCATACACGTGAATGATATCACTCACGGGATTGGGATACAACTCCAAAGCCGATTCTTCGGGCTGTGAAATGCCGGTAACGGGGTTGTTGAGGCGCACGGCACCCACTTCGTTGCCGGAGCTAAGCGTACTTTTGTATTCTACCACTGCCACCGTTTTACCATCGTATTGCGTGAGCACTTCCTCGGCAGAGCAGAAGTAGCCCCAGTCGAGCGTGTAAAAACCGGAGCCATTGAAGGAATTGTCGAACGAGCCATCGGGATTGATGCGGCAGAGCAGCAAATCGCGCGCTGCATGATCGGGAGTGATGTAACCTCCTAAAATGTATTTTCCGCCCGGGGCAAAGGCCACATCATTCAGTAATGTGTTGTTGCCAGCCGTAAACTGTAATTTACCATCTCCGTCAAAAGTATTTACAAACTGTCCGTTTTCGTTGATCATAAGCGCCAAACCACTGCTTTGATTAGAGGTATCCACCGAAGTGCCGGCAATTAAAATAGTGTTAAGCGCGGCATTATACACGGCACCGTTCAGATAAATCTGCTTGTCATTTTCCTGATAGTAAAACACCCCGTTGCCGTTGAAGTTGTTGCGGAGCTGACCCGAGCTGTTTACCGACATAATAGTGCCTACCATCTTGTAGTTTTGCATGCTCGAACCGATGAGATACAGGTTGCCTTGTATATCTATGAGCAACTCGCCCGGAAAGACAGCGAGGGAGTTGTTCAGCGGCTGTATAATATAGCCGGTTGAATTGAAGGTGTTATCAGGTGTGCCGTCTGTATTGAAGCGCGCGATAAAGTACCCTTCGTGTGTGTTGGGGGACAGGTTGAAGCATTTACCTCCAATCACCACTTTACCATCGGGCTGCACTACGGCATAGAGCGCCTGGGCATCGGTGGCAACAGGTATTTTAGCCAGGCCGTTTGTGCCGAAAGAATTCTGCACATTGCCGTTTTGGTCCACCAACATCACCATGAAACCCTGCTGCCCGCCTGAAGTACCAATGGGGAGGTATATCATGCCGGACAAACTCAGCGCCGGCTTGCCGGGAAAAACATGGTTGGTTAGGTTTAGATTGTAAATCTTGTAACCCGCGCTCTGGAACGTGTTGTCTAAACTGCCATCGGTATTGTAGCGCAGGAGTACAGGCGCCGTGTTGTTTTGATTAGGCGCCGTACTGGCCGATATCAATATTTTATTATCGTTTTGCACCAGGGCGCCATTTACAAATACGGGGTCGTTGCCGATGGGCGTGTTTACCTTGCCATCGCCACTGAAAGTGTTATCCAGCGCAAGTTGTGCCGGTGCATCAACTACGCCTGCAACACAACACAATGCCACTAATAAAACTGTTAAGTTCTTATTCATAAATACACGTTTTTTACTTGCCTTGGTTTTTGAGCGCTGCTAACTCGGCTTTCAGTTTTTCTACCTCGGCCGATAGCTCTT
>JANWXI010000157.1 GCA_025057415.1 Chitinophagales bacterium | reverse complement strand
ACAGGGCTTTGGATGAGTACCAATAACATGAATTCCCCACCTATCTTCAGTTTCTAATGACAATTTTGGGATAAATAATTTTTTAACCTAAAAACGTAATTATGAAAAATCTAAAATCAATTGCCTACACCATTTTAACACTGGGTGTAGTACTTCTTTTGGGTTGCAGCAAAGAAGTTTACAACGCAAAGCAAGAGAAACCGTACGTAAGTACTGTTCATTCAAGTGTAATCAATAACCTGGGTAGCAGTAGAGGTGATTATGCCGCACTGCTCTCAGATTTTCTTAAAAGATACGATGGTGTTGTTCACATACAATCCTATAACACTTTGGGCAATCAACTGCTTGGCGGCTTGCCGTCTTTGTCTTTCTCCGGTGGTTTGCCTGTGTATCCTAATAACAAAATTATAAAGGTAAGTGTATGCGGCAATGTTTTTGAAAATGGAGGTAACTCATTGTTGCATTATGTCCCGGCATCCGACAAGCAGAGTTTTGCGCCCTGCTATGGAAGTACAACTAATATTAAATTAGAAAATGAATCCGGGTTGTTGGCTGATATCCAGGCATACGTGCCTAAGCAACCTGAAATTATCTTAAATGATGGTCAAGTTTATCAACCCGGCTATGGTATATCAGTACCGGCCAATCGGTCATTTCCTTTACAGTGGAGGCCAGATGACGCCAATCCGTTGGGGGGTGTACTTATCACCATTTCTCCATTGGGGAGTGAAACAACCAATCAACAATTACATATTATTACTGCAGATAATGGGAGCTACAACATCGGGGCAGATTTGTTGGCAAGATTTGCACAGTATGAAAGCATTGACATAGCTATCAGCCGCGGTGCTTACCATAGAAGTACTTTTGATGGCGATAAGTCATTTCTGTATTACTCCATAGCCCATACCCATATTGCATTAAATCTAACTAAATAATAAATCAGATAGAACCGCATGACTGAAGCGCTTTGGTCGTCTGTTGTGCGGTTGGTCGGGTTTGTTTTAGCAGCGGCTTATTTCTACCGCTACTACCATAAAAGAAAAAAAACGGGTTGTTGATCTTTCAACAATTTGGCTGTTGTGCGTTGTGGTGGGGTATTTAGTTTCTAAGTTTAGCTCATGGGTTGAATTGGCAGCATTAGGAGAGCCACCTCATACTTTCAAACAATTAGGCGATAGGGTATCAGGTATATACTTAGTGGCCTTTGTTGTTGTTTTGCGTTGGATTAAAGGCGAGTACTCTACTCTAATCCTATTGATTTTGAAAACATCCATTATTGGTGTTTTTATTGTGGGCAAGTTAAGATGCTTAGTGTTGCAAGATACATGTTATGGCGTACAAACAAACTTGCCATGGGGTATAGAGCCCAATGGAATTTATCAACCGGGTTACAGATGTCATCCCGTTCCGTTGTACGACAGTTTGTTCTTTCTGATGTTGCTTTTTTTTGTAAGGAAACTCAAAGATCCTACCACGAGTATTTTACTCATTTTTTTAGCAGTAGGTATGTATGGCTGTTCGCAGAAGCCGCGGCAAAGATATAGATGCTGCCTGCGGGCAGTAGGCCAATAAGAATCGGTAATCATTTCGCGCTGGTACTTCTGCTGCGGTGCTTGTCATTCGCCTGTTGGGTTGGTACATTGATAGAGTATCTTTTCGCTGTATCTGATTGGGGCAATATTTTTTGACCAGGATTGTTGGTTTCGATTTTCTCCGCACCTCATCATTAACGATATGGATACCGCCACTCTCGCATGGAATAATGAGTTTCTCCTTCAGGCGTTTGTTGTTTATGTAGGTGTTGTTTTAGTATGGCAATTATCGTTGGGTAGATGGTCAACCATTCGTACAAGCGTGTTGCACAAAAAAGTTTGTGTGGAATGCTTCGTTAGAAGAATTTATACATTCGCCACATTATGCAATTGGCGGTAGATATAGGAAACACCAACATTAAGATGGGGTTGTTCAATAACTACACTCTGGAGGAGTATTACCACCAGCGAGACGACTTGGAAAAAATTATCACGGGCAAGAAAAAAATCAAACACATCATAGTATCGCGCACCGGCAGTGATGAGTGGGCCGAAGACCTTTTGAAGCACTACGACCGTAAGTTTTTTGTACTGAGCCACGAACTGCAGTTGCCTATTCGCCTGCACTACCGCACGCCTGAAACGCTCGGACCCGACCGCATAGCCGGCAGTGTGGCCGCCAATTATTATTTGCCCGATACGCCTGTGCTCAAAATTGACTTTGGCACGTGCATTACGTATGATTTCATCAATCCGCAAAACGAGTATGAGGGCGGGGCTATTTCACCCGGCATAGGGATGCGCCTAAAGGCGCTGAATGCTTTTACGGCGCGCCTGCCTTTAGTGGACCCGCTGGATGTGCGGGAGCATCCGGTTACCGGATACGATACGGCTACTTCTATTCTCAGCGGAGTTATTCACGGCATACGGTACGAGGTGCGCGGCATGGTAGAGCATTACCGGGAGCGTTTCAGCGATACAAAGGTAGTGGTGACCGGGGGCGATGCGGCTTTTTTTGCCGCCTACTGGGAAAGTGACATATTTGCCCGCCCGCATCTGGTGCTGGAAGGTTTAAACATTATATTAATTCATAATATAAAAGCCAAGTGGCCGAACGCGTCTTTTCGCTCTGCACAGGGTTGACAAACAACCAATGGCCGCTGTGGTGGGCATGTGTGGTATTGCTCTGCAGCCCTGCGCGCATAGCGGGGCAAGCCAGCTCGCCCTATTCGCGCTACGGGCTGGGGTATGTGCGCAGCCAGGTGTTTTCTGCAAACAAAGCAATGGCCGAGGTGTCTGCGCCATACACCTCGGTATCGCACATCAATGCCGATAACCCCGCTTCGTATGCATCGCTTACGCGTACCACCATTGAGCTGGGCGCCAATTTTGACGTGGTGAACATCCGCACTCCCTCTGACTCGCTATACCGCACAGGTAACGGCAACGTGAACCACCTTGCCCTCGCCTTTGTACCCAAACCCGACCGTTGGGCGATATGCGCAGGATTGTTGCCTTACAGCAACCTCAACTACAACTTTATGCAGCGCATACATGACAGCACACTTGCCAGCTACACCGACCTGTACGCAGGGAGCGGCTCGCTGTATCAGGTTTTTGCAGGGGGAGCGTATAAGTTCAGGAGCCGGATAAACGAGCAGCAGGACCAGTTTTCGCTGGGTGTGAATGTGGGATATGTATTTGGCAAACTGCGTTATCAGAAAATCATCACGTTTCCGGACAGTGCGGAGGCATTTACAAGCAACTATGTGAGCGATGTATATGCGCGCGGTATGCAGTACAACATCGGGCTGCAGTACACGCGCCGGATTTTTCACAACGAAAACAACCCCGATGAGCGCACCGATGTTTACCTGACGATAGGCGCCACCGCCTACGGCGGCGTGAAGCTGCACTCGCGCATAGATAACTACTGGACGCGGCTCAATTACCTCAGCACGGGCATCACTATTATTGATACGCCTTCGGCATCGTTTAATCAAAAACACAGGCAGGACATGCCCGCGCGATTTACCGGCGGTATCATGGTAGGCAACGAGCGTTTTTGGCTGCTCGGGGTGGATGTGAAATACGCAACGTGGAGCGATTTCAGGTCGTTGGTTTATAGCGGACAGCTTGCCGATAGCTGGCGCGTGGCGGTGGGTTTTCAGATTACGCCAAACTATCAGGATCGCAAGTACCTGAACCGCCTGCAGTTGCGAGCAGGGGCATGGTACGGTAAAAGCGAGGTGGTGTATCGCAACCGGCAACTCCACGATGGAGCTGCCACTTTGGGGCTTGGGTTCCCGTTCAGGATGTTTAAATTTACCAATACCATGTTGAACGTGACAGCGCAGATCGGTTCAAGAGGACTGAGCTCCCGCGAGGCATTTCGCGAAACATACTACCGCTTTACGTTTGGCATGGTGCTAAACGATGCAGATTGGTTCCGCAGGCGCAGATATGATTAACAGGCAGGGCAAACTCTTCCCGGCATACTATGTAGCCGGCATGCGGGCGATTACAGCCCGCATGGCGCAGCGTGTATGCATAACAAAAACCGGAACCGGCCTGTGGGCGCTGGCGGGATTATTTTTCGCCCTGCAAGGATGTATAAACGATGTAGAGGAGGCGCGCCTTGTTACCAGCCGGGTTAACGTGAACTTAGAGAAAGGCGAGGATGTGACTATCCGTTACTCCGACAACGGCATTCCCCGCATTACGGCTCATGGCCCTACGGTGATACGACACAGCGGAGGCGAAAAGCCATATCTGGAGTTCAGCGATGGAATTACGCTATGCTTTTTTACTGCCGAAGGCGATACAGAGAGCACGCTCACCGCGCGCTATGCTACCGCTGTGGAAAACAGCCGCGAAATGATTGTTCGCGACCACGTGGTAGTTATCAACCAAAAGGGCGAGCGATTAGATACGGATGAGTTGGTGTGGGACGAAGAGAAGAAAATCATATACAGCAACAGTTTCGTAAAAATCACCACGGCTAATGAAATCATTTACGGCAAAGGCATGACCGCCAATCAGAATTTCACCGATTATGTTGTAAAAAGCATTTCGGGCACTATCAAGGTAGATGCTGCAGGGCTGGAGTGATGGTAAAGCGCACAGTTTCGGTTAAGGATGGAATTTTCTTACCGCAAACTGCGCGATTACTCAATAAACCCATCTATCGAAACAGGCACAAAACACCCCGTAAAAACCGAAAGTATCAGACCTGTTGAACCTTCGCGCGGTAAACATCAATTTGTTTTACTTCAAATTTTAAATCGCACCGGGCGATTTTTGCCTAATACAATGATTATGGGGTGCCCCCGCTGCTTCGCTACGCAGGGCTGCGCTTCGCAGCGGGGTCGGGCTGGCTACGGGGTACGCTTCGCTCCCGTGCTCCACTGCGTTTCGCACCGCTCCCGATGGTCGCGCCCTACGCATCCCTCACCCGGGCAAGCGCTCCAGCAGCCCTTGTTTTGTGCAAAGCAGCACAGGCGAGCAAGTGTTGCCATGACGTTTTGTATAATGATTAAATTTAATGTGATAAGCGGATATTTCTGGGCGCGCGCCCAGAATGACTCATCCAACCAAACTCCACAGCAACAACCCTGCGAGCCGCCGCAGGCGGCTCGCAGGGTTACAACACAAACATTCCCATAGCCCCGCGCCCGCGCCGCTGGCGCGGGCGCAGAGACATGGCACAACACAAAAATTCAACACAACCTCGCGGGGGGCCCCCCCGCAGGCGGGGGCCCCCCCGAAAAACAAAAAACAACACCCAAAAAACCCGTAAATTATAGAAGTAAAATGAAAAA
>JANWXI010000156.1 GCA_025057415.1 Chitinophagales bacterium | reverse complement strand
AGCGTACCCCGTAACCAGCCCGACCCCGCTGCGAAGCGCAGCTATGCGGAGTGAAGCAGCGGGGGCACCCCCAAAAAACATATTATTTATTATCTTAATTTGTTTATGACTAACGTTTGTTGCACACCCTTATTTACAGCCGCGTGGTGATAACGGGGAGAATTTCTTTTTTCCACGCTGAAAAGTTACCGGTGAAGATTTGCCGGCGTGCTTCGCGCACTAACCAGAGGTAAAAGCTAAGGTTGTTGACGGTGGCAATCATGGCGCCCAGCATTTCGCCCGTGTGCACCAGGTGACGCAGGAATGCTTTGGAGTGATGACGCATCATGGGGCAATCGCTGAGTTCATCAATGGGTGAGAAGTCGTTTTTCCATTTTTCGTTTTTGATGTTGATGATGCCGCTGCGCGTGAAGAGCATGCCGTTGCGGGCGTTGCGCGTGGGCATGACGCAGTCAAACATATCTACGCCCAGCGAGATGGCTTCGAGTATGTTGGCGGGTGTGCCTACGCCCATCAGGTAGCGGGGTTTTTCGCGGGGCAGGATGTCGCATACGAGTTCGGTCATGGCGTAGAGTTCTTCTTCGGGTTCACCAACGCTCAGCCCACCGATGGCGATACCTTCGGTATTGCACGATGATGTGAAGGCGGCGCTCTCTTGGCGCAAATCGGCAAAGGTGCTGCCTTGCACTATAGCGAAGAGCGACTGCGAGTGTCCGTATGGACAAGTGGTATTGCGGAAGCGCTCTATGCATCGGGTGAGCCAGCGGTGGGTGAGTTCCATGGATTTACGCGCGTAATCGTAGGAGCACGGATAGGGAGTGCACTCGTCAAATGCCATGATGATGTCTGCACCGATGATGCGTTGAATGTCAATGACGTTTTCGGGTGTGAAGAGATGTTTGGAGCCGTCAATGTGAGAGCGAAATTCTACACCTTCTTCTTTGATTTTGCGTATGTCGCTCAAAGAGTGTACCTGAAAACCGCCGCTATCGGTGAGGATGGGCCTGTGCCATCCGTTGAAGCGATGCAGTCCGCCGGCTTGCTGCAATACTTCGGTGCCTGGGCGCAGGTACAAGTGATACGTGTTGGCAAGTATAATGGGTACGTTTAACTCGTGTTCCAGTTCTTTAAAGTGAATGGCCTTTACACCACCTAAAGTGCCTACTGGCATGAATACGGGTGTTTCAATTTCGCCATGGTCGGTGGTGATTTTGCCTGCCCGTGCTTTGGTGAGCGTATCGGTGCATTGCAGTTCAAACTTCATCCCGTGAAAATAGAGAAAGTTGTGAGCGCAGCGATTATGTTTGCCGCATGCGCAAATTAACGATGGATGAATTGAACCGGCTGAGCGTGGAAAATTTCAGGCAAGCTGCAAAATGGCCGATGGTGATTGTATTGGATAATGTGCGCAGTCATCACAACGTGGGGTCGGTGTTTCGCACGGCAGATGCTTTCAGAGCTGAGGCGGTGTATCTGTGCGGTATTACGGGCAAGCCCCCGCACCGCGACATACTGAAAACAGCGCTGGGAGCCACAGAGAGCGTAGCGTGGACGTATTATGAAAAAACCGAGTATGCCATTGCACAACTGAAAGCATCGGGCTGGAAAATTGTGGCGATAGAGCAGGTAGAAGGCGCCACATTGCTGCACAGGGTGCAAGTTTCGGCACAGGAGAAATACGCCCTTGTGTTTGGCAATGAGGTAGAGGGAATATCACAAGCCGTACTGGATAGTTGTGATATGGCCATAGAGATACCGCAGTTTGGCACGAAACATTCTTTGAACATCACGGTAAGCGCGGGCATTGTGTGCTGGGAGTTTGTGCGCCACTGGATGGCAGGCTCAATCCGGGCTGTGTAATTAGCCCGGCAGCGCCGGGTGTATCTGAAAGAGAAGCTGATGAGTTATTAATTGCGCTTGGGTTTGCCTGAAACATGAAGCATCGGCATCAGCATGATTACGTAATCATGGCGCAGGTAGCGCTCGCCTTGCCGTTCAAATACGGCCTGGCTCGACAGGTTGTGCAGGCGCGCGGAACCCGTAATGTAACGCGCTCCGTTTTGCTGTATAGTGTATTGCATCAGGTTAATCACATCATCGTACAAATTTTTTTTACGATGTTGCGGCAGCAGGCCTATGTAAACCGTGTATGCCTCTTCGGGCATAAAGTTTGTGGCGCCGCAGCCGATAGTTTGCCCGTCTTTTTCAATAAACCATGCCTGCTTACCGGGGTTGGTGGTTTGCGTGAACTCTGATGCAATGTGGCACGATACATTTTTTATCTGCAGGGGCAACGGAAAGTATTTTTCAATAACCGGGTGACGGAAGTAACCGAGCGGCATTTCGCTGAAAGTTTCTGCCACGATTTGCTGCATGGCGGCAAAGGTGGACGTGGTGTGTTGCCGGAGCGATAAACCCGAGCCGTTGTGAAGCACAATGGGGCGCTGATGTGTATCTAACCAATAGTAACGGTGAATATCTAACAGGTGCCAGGGAAAGCCAAGCTCATGCAAGCGGGCAAAGAGGGTATCATCGGCATGGGTTATTTTGAGGCGTACGAAATCTAATTGCTGATAATGCACCTCTTCGCGCATTGCGGTGCAATCGGGCAAGGGCCCCTCATAGCGTGCAAAACGCACACCGAAAAGACGGCTTTCGTTTTCAGAGTAGGTTAATAAACTCATTCATCAAGCATAATGGCGCCTTCATATACTTTCACTGCGGGCCCTGTCAGGAAGATATTTTCATAGCCGGATGCGGTTTGCAGAAAATCTACCTGCAGTGTGCCACCAGGGGTTTCAACGGTCACCGGCGGTTTCACTTCACGGCGCCGGTGAGCATAGGCAAGCGCAGCCGCTACCACGCCCGTGCCACACGAGAGGGTTTCATCCTCCACTCCTCTTTCATACGTGCGGACATATAGGGTGGCATCACCGGTAACTTCTGCAAAATTCACGTTGATGCCCGCGGCAGCGAAAGCATCGCTGTTGCGTATTTCGCGCCCTTTCTCCTTTACAGGGGAGTTTTTTACGTCTTTTACAAAAATTACATAATGCGGTGAGCCGGTGTTCAACACATAGTCGTTTTGCACATGGTGTATAGCTGATACGTTTTGCATGCTGATGCTCACTGTGCCGTTGCGGTTGATCCGGCCATGATGCAAACCGTCGGCCGCCACAAAGGTGCAGGTATCGTGTGTAAGACCAAGGTGGTTGGCAAAGCGCACCAGGCAACGTCCGCCATTACCGCAAAAAGTACTCTCGCCACCATCGCTATTGTAGTAGGTCATCGCGAAGTCGGCCTCGGCAGAAACACCGAGCAGAATAAGTCCATCAGCTCCTACACCGTATTTTCGGTGGCACCACCGCTCAATTATTCTCCGCGTTAACTGCAGCCCGGCATGCCGGTTATCAATCATGATAAAATCATTTCCTGCGCCCTGGTATTTACAGAATTTAACGAGCATGAAACCCTGAGTGTTAATTGAGGTTAAAGTAATAAACTTCGTCTGCAAAAAATATCAAATAGTGCAATAAATTTGACTTGTAATCGCTCACCTAACCAAAACGCAACGCGAATATGAACAGATTATTTGTAACAGCGTTAGTAGCATTTATCAGCGCCTTTGCGGCTGTTGGGCTTTACAATTATATGGGATGGAATAAGCCGCAAGTGATTATCAATGACACTACCCCCGCAAAACTCGCTTCTTATGCCCCGGCGCGTACAGAGGTACAGCCGATAGATTTTCGCTATGCCGCATCGGTAGCTACACCTACCGTGGTACACATCAAAAGTACGTACAAAGCCGAAAAACCTACCACCTTCCGCGACCCCTTCCGCGATTTATTTGGCGATGACTTTTTCCACTTCTTCCACGGGCCTAACCCCTACAACCGTCAGCCGCAGGTTTCTACCGGCTCGGGGGTAATCGTTTCGGAAGATGGCTACATTGTTACCAACAACCACGTGGTGAACGAGGCAAATGAAATAGAAGTTATACTGCACAATAACAAAACCTACAAAGCCAAATTAATTGGTAAAGACCCCGATACAGACCTGGCGCTTATAAAAATTGAAGCCAGCGACCTGCCTGCCATCAGTTTCGGTAACTCCGACTCGGCTCTGGTGGGCGAATGGGTACTCGCGGTGGGCAACCCCTTCAATTTGTCATCCACCGTTACGGCAGGCATCATCAGCGCCAAAGGGCGCAATATCAATATTCTCAATAACGGTTCCGGTAAAACAAGCTCTGCCATCGAATCCTTTATACAAACCGATGCTGCCGTAAACCCCGGCAACAGTGGAGGAGCGCTGGTGAATGTAAACGGGCAACTCATCGGTATAAACACCGCCATTGCTTCGCCAACCGGCTCTTATGCGGGCTACTCGTTTGCCGTGCCGTCTAACATTGTCAAAAAAGTAATTTTTGACTTGAAAACTTACGGTGTCACCCAGCGAGGGTTTTTAGGTGTCACCATCCGCAGCATGGACGATGCCACCGCTAAAGAACTGGGCTTCGACCGCCCGTATGGTGTATATGTTGAAAGTGTTAACAGCGGCTCTGCAGCCGAAGACGCCGGCATTAAAAAGAAAGATGTTATTACCCACATCAACGGTGTGCCGGTGAATTCATCGCCTGAATTGCAGGAGCAGGTAGCCAAATACCGCCCGGGCGACAAAATCAACGTGGACTACATCCGCGACGGTAAAAAAATGACGGCCACCGTTACGCTGAAAAATAAATACAACACCACCTCAGCCGTGGACAACAAAACCGACATCTTAGACCTTCTCGGCATCAAAGTTTCAAATCTAAGCGACCAGGAAAAACGCAGCTTGGGCATCACCGGCGGTGTGCGCATTGATGAAATCAAACCCGGCAAAATCAGCGAATACACCGACATCCGCAAGGGGTTCATCATCCTGCAGGTAGATGACGAACAGGTACAAAACGTACAAGATCTGGTTAACATCTTACAAAACAAAACAGGCAGGGTAGTGCTGGAAGGCATCTACCCCAACAAAGCGGTGAGCTACCTGTATGCGTTCAGGATGTAGGAGGGAGGAGTTATAGGGGCTTATTCATCCATCACGAGACAATCCGCCATTAATTCGGCCTGTTTTAAAACGGTATCAATCGCTTTTTGCTGTTTATCAGGCGGGTAGCCGTATTTGTTGAGTGTACGCCTTACGATAACCATCAACCGGGTCCGGGCGCTTTCGCGGATGGTCCAGTCAATGGTGGTATTCTTACGGACCTTGTCGGCAATTTCACGGGCGATGGTTTTCAACGTCTCATCGCCCAACACCTGAACGGCACTGTCGTTAACTTCCAGTGCATTGTAAAAAGCTACTTCATCTTCCGA
>JANWXI010000155.1 GCA_025057415.1 Chitinophagales bacterium | reverse complement strand
TAAACAGCCACGCCTTGATGTTTGTACCTTCGGTGAACTTATCGGCATTAGCGAGTGCCCTGTAAAAAGTGTCCTGCAGAAGGTCTTCGGTTTCTTCTTTATTATTTGTCAGGTTGAAAGCGAAGGGGCGGAGCAGTTTTTCGTACTTATAGAAGTCGTTTTCGAGATTGAGTGTAGATGCCATTTGTTTAAAGATTAGTTTAAAACGTTAAACAAATTTATGCATATTAAATAGAGATTTCCAAATTTTTGTTTGACTTTTTTCGTTAAATATTAAACAAAAAAATGTTAAAAGAATTGTGAGTTTTAGTGACTTAACAGCGTATATAATGTGCCAACCTGGCGATAGCAAAGCGCATAAGTTGATGCCAGAGATACCAGTAAGTGTTTGATATACAATTATTTAATCACTTAAAGCCAGATGAGGCAGCGCAGGGGTAGCTCAGCTTAAATCAGTTTAATTGCGTAAGTCATCAGGTAACAGGAGAGTTGTGTTTTTGCTTACAGTTTAACGTTTGTGCATGAAAAGTTAAACAACTATTTAAGAAGCCATGTAGATGGTGATGGCCCATACATTATTTATTTACCCCTTGTGTATGGCGATGCTGCTGTGGGCGAATGAGGAGCATGACATTTTTTATATATAGATAGGATTTTTAATATATTAAGTGCACCGTCAGGGAAGCCGCGCGTCAGCCGGGTGAGGGATGCGAAGGGCGCGAGCGAAGCGAAGCGGCCGCGCCCGCACCGTTGAAAAATAACCCACGCGCGGGCGCGGCGGAAGCGGCAGCGTACCCCGTAGCAAGCCCGACCCCGCCGCCTTGCGGAGCTTGGCGGCGGGGGCACCCCCAAAAAACCTTATACGATTTATCTGTGATGCTGAACGTGTGGTGAAAGTTACCCGCGCTTTGCCACCTAATGGTTGATTGGAGGGTTGGGGTGGGCGCAGATTATTTCGTCAGGATTTTGCGGAAGTAATCTTCGGTGAGTTGCTTGTAGTACGGGCGTAGGGTGGGCGGTACGGTTTTGTAGAAGTCCACTTCGCTTTGCCTGGCGCGGAGGTACTCTTCGAGTGAGGGTGGGATTTTGCGCTCTAATTCTTTGCCGGAGTTGCTTTCGCGCTCGGGTTGCATTTCGCGCAGGCGCTGGGCGTTTTCGTATTCGAGCAGTTTGTTCATAATTTCCTGCTGGCGCTTGAGCATCTCTGCGGTGAGTTGTTTGTTGACGAGATTTTTTTCGGTCTCTTCCATTTGTTTGATGGTTTGCGCCAGGTTGCCTGAGTTGCTGTTGCGGCCGTCTTTGTTTTCTTCTTTGGCGATGCGCTCCAGTTCTTTGCGTATTTGTTGCTGCATGCGCGCCATTTCGGCAAATTCTTTGCTCATGGGGTTGCCTTTGGTGTCGTTTTTCCCGGGGCGGTTGCCTTCGCGTTTCATCATTTCGGCTACCTGGCTCATTTTGTCTTTAAGTTGTTTTTGCATGTTCGATAAACTCGGCATGCCTTTGCCGGGCTTTTTGCATTTCATACACATTTTTTGCTGTCCGCTCTGCTGCTGGTCGCGCTCGCTTTGTTCCATTTGCATTTGCTGGAGCGCTTCGCTGAGCATGAGGGCAAGGTTGTTGTAACCGGTCATAACAAACTGCTGATGGGCAGCGGCGCGGGCTACGTTGCGGTCTTCCAGGTCGTCAATGCTGCGGTCTAAGTATTTGTTGATGTTTTTGATTTCTTTGGTAACGAAACTTTTTATGCTTTCCTGACGTTTGGCGATGGCGTAAAGGGTGTCTTCTACCATGCGCGAGTTTTCGCGAATGCGTTGCTGTTCGCGCATCAAATCAACGTATTTGGGTGTGTTGATGTTGGTGGCTTTTACGGCTGCCATGAGTTTCTCCTGGTCAAACGAGAGGGTTACGATGTTTTCGAGCAATTGGCGAATGGCCTGCATGTCTTCGGCTGCTTCTTCTGACTCCATGGCAGATTTCATCTCTTTCATTTTCTGCGCCGCATTGCGCATGTTGTTGGCGGCGCTTTTCTGATTTTGAGAGGCGTTTTGGTTTTGTTGGTTGTTCATTTGCTCGCTTGCGTCTTCCTGCTGCCGTTCGGCATTGTTGATGCTCTGTTCTATTGGGCTGAAATCCTGCCGGCTGCGGGTTTCTTCGTTCATCTTTTTGAGGTCGTTCATGTCGTTCTGCGTTTCGCGGAGCGCCTGATTAAGTTTTTGTTGCTGCTCCTGAAGTTGTTTTTGTAATTGGGCATCTTTGGGCGCTCCGGTTTTGGGGTCGGTATTTTGCCCGGTTTGTTTGGCTAATTCGTCTTGTTTTTCGGCAAGTTTTTCCAGTTTGGCGGCAGTTTCTTCCAGTTTTTGGGCGAACTCCATTTTCTTGAACAACTCGAGCATGCGGTCTAATTCTTTCTCGAGGTTTTCGCTGGTGTTTTTCATTTCATCGGTTTTTTCGATGGCATCTTTCTTCTGAAGTTCTTCGAGCATTTTGCGCAGTTTGTCCAGCAGGTTTTTGGTTTCCTGGTCCAGCACTTTATCGGCCAGCTCCTGCAGGTTTTTTTGTTTTTCGCGTATGGATTCGCTGATTTCTTTGAACTCTTCCTGCCGTCCGAAATTTTGTTTCATCTTCTCCTGTATCTCTTTGATTTGCTCGTGCAGTTGCTGCTGTTTGTCAATAGCGTTCTGCAGGTTTTTCTTGTCTTCCCAGTTGAGGTTTTGTTTTTCGAGCATTTTTTCTTTCATCTGGCGCAACTCTTCCTGCAGTTGACGGGCGTTTTTCATAGCATCTTTGAGTTCTTCTTTGAGCGCCTTGCTCTCTTCTGCCATTTCGCGGTTGAGTTGATGCAGGGAGGGCATGGCAAAGTACATCATTTCGCTTTGCGTGCATTTACTGCCGCGTATGCCGTCGTTGTCGCACACTTCAAAGTAGTAAGAGATTTTATCGCCCGGGCGTATGTTGAAATCGCTGAGCGACCAGTAGTGAGTAAAGCGCGATGAAGTGCCGGGGGTAAAGGGTACCGGAATTCGCTGCGGAGCAGAGGGCTCCAGAGAATCCTCGCGGGTGATTTGGTAATGAAAGGTCAAACTGCGTATGCCGTAGTCATCAGATACTTCGCCTATGTAATAGAAGTACTTGGTGGCAACCGAGTCGTTTTTCTCCTTCACGGCTATCACAGGCGGCAGGTCGGGTAATACCTGCAGGGAGTAGGTGGCGCTGTCGGTTTGGCCCGCTTCGCTGCCCGATACAGCAACCGTGTAGGGCAACCCCTGCATAAAAACTTTACTGAAAATAAACTCGCCTGTGCCTGTGGGTTTAGCTGTGTATGCCGAATCGCCCATAACGAGCGCTACGCGGGTGGCGCTTTTTGTATTGAATCGCCAGGTGAGTTTTGTGCCTGCGGGCACTACGAGGTCGCCCATGTTTTTAATGACCTCATCGGGCTTTCCGGTGTAAGCCGGATAATCGCAACTTACTTCAAAGCCCGTAATTGCAGGGCGTGAAAGCACGCGCAACGTCATTTCTTTAGAGTAGTAGCCGTTGGCATACAACCGGAAACGCAGCGTTTGTTCGAGGTTGGTGAAGTCGTGCACGAAATGATTTGTCGCTTTGCGGCGCAGGAGGAGTTTTACGCCTGTTTCTATGTTTTCCAGCTCCATCTCTGCCGGCAGGGCATCGCCCTCGGTGCTTACTTCCAATGTAAAGTCATCGCCCTGCAGGGCAGTGAGCGAAGGGTTCAGCACCACAAAACGGAAAGGCGCCTGTTTTTCAAAATACGTATCGTTATAATAGAGCCGTTTGGTACCATCGGTAATCACGTTGGGCGCTGCGATGATTATCGCCAGCAGGAGCAGGGCGGGCGGAGCTAAATATTTCAGGTAACGTTTGTTTTTGCTCAGGTCAATGGCAAATGAAAAATCAACGGGTTTCAGTTCGCTTGCTTTCTGGTCGATGGCGGCCAGCAGTAGCTGCGACTCTCCCGCACTCGCACGATTGCCCAGCTGGAGCAGGTTGAGGAGTTTATCGCGCACTTCAGTAAAGTGCGCTCCGATAATCTGCGCCGCGCGGTCGTACGAGATGATTTTGCCGAGTTTGTAATAGTGCAATAGCGGCAACGCCACAAATCTTGCCGCTACCGCAGCGGTAGAAAGTATGAAACCATAAAAAAGCACTTTGCGCCAGAGCGGGGGCAGGTACAGGTAATACTCCAGCACATTCACGGTGATAAATAACGCGAGTGTGTATATAGCCGTGAAAATGCTGCCGCGTATCATCTCATTGATATAGTACTTGCGGATGAAGCGGTCAAGCTTTTCAATCAACTGCAGGTATGTTCCCGAAACGTTCATACAATCAACAGATGCAATAATGCATATAATTTACTTTGGAAAAATACGAAAAACCCCGCACAATTATTGCCCTTAGGGCTTTTTAACTTTTGAGCGGTACTCCAGGCGGTTGTTGCGCATAATAATTTGCCCGGCGCCCTCGTACAATTCAATTTCGCCTGAACCGTTGTACTGGAACTTACCTTCGCGGGCAGATTGTTGCATATTGGTTACAAGTAATCGCATGGGTACGCCCCGGGTTTCGCAACCGATTACATACAAGCTGTCGGCAACCGAAGTAAATGCAATCACTTCGGGTTGTTTGTCTGCGTCAAGGTCGGTAATAAAAATTTGCCGCACCGTACCGAGCCGCCCTTCGGAGAGTAAGGTATCGGGGCGGTTGTCGCCTCCGCGGCGTATGAACGCTATACGTCCGCTCCGCGGGGTACCCCATGCCACCACATCATACACTAACTCAGTACCTGCCACCAGCGTTTGGCTGAACTCATACGAATTTTCCATGGCGAGTTGCATAGCCGTATCGGCAGCAATAGCCGCCGTATCTATACTACCCAACACCGGGGGACCTTTGTCGGGCGCTTTACAGGAGTGAAACAAACCAAGCGCTAAACAAAACAACACCGCGCCTGATAACTGCTTTACACACTCGTTAACCCAACAGGAAAGCATGCAGGTAAACATACAGATTCTGACGGTATTGCGGTCGCGAAAAAAAATCATTGAAACAAGCACACAAATACCCCGCAAGAATACAAACTACAAAAATACATTAACACAAGACCAAGCGCTACCATATTTTCTTTTTTCAGGTACACTTTCAAAATAATCGCAATATATCAAGTATGGAAATTATACTCAGATAGCTAAACGGTTACTTCTATCATTTTTATATTATGGGGTGCCCCCGCTCCTGCGCTTCGCGCGGCTATGCGCAGCAGCGGGGTCGGGCTTGCTACGGGGTACGCTTTGCTCCCGCCGCGCCCGCGTATGGATTGTTTTTCAACGGTGCGGGCGCGGCCGCTTCGCTTCGCTCGCGCCCTTCGCATCCCTCACCCGGGCAAGCGCT
>JANWXI010000154.1 GCA_025057415.1 Chitinophagales bacterium | reverse complement strand
TTATATTTTTTTCCCTATTCAAATTTTGGGTAAAAACCGGGGGCGCCCCCGCCTCGGGGGGGCGCTCCGCAACACCAAATACCGTTTCGCAATATACCTAACCCACACACAAATCTTTACTCATATCTAATCTATAGCACATATCCATTATCCGCCTCATGGCTAACACCCCCTCATTCTTTATCAAAACTTAACGTACCACCCAACCACTTTTTCTATGTTTGGCACGGAAATTTTAAAAATAACCGATAAAGGCACATTGCACATCCCGATGCGAATTCATCTCCTATTGTTACTTTGGCTTTTTGTTCCGGCGGTTTACGGGCAAAAATACCAAACCGCCATCGTGGCATTCTATAACCTCGAAAACCTCTTCGATACGCTGGACGACCCTCTGAAAAACGATGACGACTTCACCCCCAAGGGTATGTACAACTACAATACCTACATTTATCAGGATAAATTGGAAAAACTCAGCGATGTACTCTCTCAAATCGGCTCCGACATTAACCCCGATGGTTTTGCCCTGGCAGGTCTTGCCGAAGTAGAAAACCGCAAAGTACTCGAAGACCTCACCGCCCAGCCGAAACTCAAAGACCGTCATCTAAAAATCATACACATTGACGGACCCGATGAGCGCAGCGTAGATTGCGCCCTGTTGTACAACCCAAAATATTTCACCGTTAAGCACAGCAAATCCCTTTTTGTGCCTTTGGGTACTGACCATAACAAAGGCCACTTTACGCGCGATATCCTCTGGGTTACCGGCATATTGGGCGGCACCGATACCCTGCACGTATTCGTAAACCACTGGCCCAGCCGCCGCGGCGGTGAAGAAGCCAGTGCTCCCGCGCGCGCTGCAGCCGCATCAGTGGCTAAAAGGGTAATTGATTCGCTGATGCAACTTGACCCTTACACAAAAATTGTGCTCATGGGCGACCTCAACGATGACCCCACCAGCCCGAGTGTGGCAAAAGTATTGGGCGCTACCGGCAAAATTAACGAAGTGGGTCCGGGGCAATTGTACAACCCCTGGTGGAGCTACTTTGAGCAAGGCATCGGTACACTTGCCTACAACGACTCATGGAACCTGTTTGACCAAATAATCGTTTCGTACGGACTAATGCCTAAAAAATCCAACGGATTCTTTTTTCAGGAGGCGAGAATATTCAAAAGGCAATTCATGCTCACCACCACCGGAAAATTTCGCGGTTATCCCAAACGCACCTTCAGCGGCAACAATTATCTGGGCGGATATAGCGACCACCTCCCCACCTACTGCATCCTGCTACGCGAAGTAACGAAATAAGTTACTTTGGCTCCCGCTACTATCGTTACATGAACAAAAAGCGCGTTACAGGTTGTTTGTTCTTGTGGTTATGTTTACTTATGCCTGTATGCGCGCAGGATTTTGACTTTAATACCCGATGTACTGCAGCGTATCAAGCTATTCAGGCGCTGCGATTTAAAGAAGGACTCGCGTTAATCAAAACAGAGCGCGCAAACAACCCCGATAATCTGATGACCGATTACATAGAGGACTTTCACAATTTTCTAACAGTTTACACTACCGACACCCGCCAGTCGTACGAACAATACCGCAAACAACGCGATATACATCTGGCAAAGTTAGCTGCCGGCAATCCAGCGTCACAGTATTATCTTTATACACAAGCACAGATTACACTCTACTGGGCAGCCCTTGATGCCCGCTTTGGCGAACACCTGCAAGCCGCCTTGGGCATACGGAGGGCTTACAAAATGCTGGAAGAAAACACGCACAGGTTTCCGCAGTTTGATGCCAACAAAGTACCCCTTGGTTTGCTATATGCCCTTGTAGGTAGTATCCCCGATAAATACCGATGGGCAGTACAGCTTATGGGAATGGATGGAGATTTGCATCGCGGAATGGAGTTGCTGCGCAGCGCGGCATTTCAAGCCGACACCTCGGCTCCTGCCCGCCGCGAGGCGTTGATGATATACGCTCTGCTGCTAATCAATTTACAAAATGATGCTGAAACGGCATGGCATACATTAAGAAAAAACGGCTTTCCAATTAAGAACCACCTCCTCAGTACTTACCTAGTGGCATTTGCAGGCATATACGGCAAGCACAGCGCAGAAGCATTGGAAATAATCAAACAGCGACCACACGGGGCAGAGTACGCTCAATTTCCCCTGTTAGATTACCTGCATGGACTGGCGCTTCTTCATCAGCTCGATACATCGGCTGCTGAAATGTTTAAAAAATTTCTTAAAACGTACACAGGCGATGCACACGTTAAATCGGCATACCAGAAATTGGCGTGGTGTTGTCTGCTGCGTAACGACACAACTTGTTACAAAAATACCATACGCCAGGCACTGCAGTACGGCAGTCAAACATTAGATGCCGACCGGCAGGCACACTATGAGGCAAGTGCCGGCACAATTCCTCACCCGGTATTACTGCGGGCGCGATTATTGAGCGATGGCGCCTCTTTCAAGCGGGCGCTCGAAGAATTGCAACAACTCAACGATGCACACCTGTCTAGTGCCGAACAGCGCACAGAATACCACTATCGCCTCGGCAGAATTTATCAAGAAACAAGAGAAAACTCCCTCGCTCTATCCGCTTACGCCAAAGCCATGGAGCACGGTGACAAGCTCCCCCGCTACTTTGCCGCTCGCTCCGCATACGAAACCGGTAGAATTTACGAACAGGCCGGCAATACTGACTCGGCAGCAGCATACTACCGCAAGTGCCTTACTTACCAGGAACACGAGTACAAAAACGGCCTTGACCAAAAAGCCAAATCCGCTTTGGAACGCATAAAAAAATAATTTAATTTGAGCCATGCTTGCTGTTGAAGAAAACGTATCGCTGAAAAACTACAATACGTTTGGCATTGACGTCCGCGCCCGCTATCTGGCGCATATATGCTCTACAAAAGATTTGGTGCAACTGCTCCATACAGAACCATACCGCTCTCTTCCCCGCCTTATACTCGGAGGTGGCAGCAACATACTCTTTACAGGCGACTTTGACGGCATCATTATCAAAAACGAACTGGCAGGATTGCAGGCAGAACCACACAATGCTCATCAGGTGATGATAAGAGTGGCATCAGGCGAAAACTGGCACCAACTGGTAGCATGGTGTGTAAGCAAAGGATACGGCGGCATCGAAAATCTATCACTCATTCCGGGCACAGTAGGCGCTGCCCCTATGCAAAACATTGGCGCCTATGGGGTTGAACTCTCAGAAACTCTCCACACAGTAGAGGCCATGGAACTTGCAACCGGCAAATTGAGGGTTTTTACCAAAGAGGAATGTGAACTTGGCTACCGTGAAAGCATTTTTAAACACAAGCTGAAAGATAAGTACTTCATCACTGCCGTTAACCTACTTCTCACCGATACGAACCGAACCAGCCACTACGAATGCCGTACACACTACGGTGACATACGCAAATATCTCGATAGCAAGGGGGTAAAAACCCCCACCATAGCTGACGTAAGCCATGCTGTAATAGCCATACGAAAATCAAAACTCCCGGACCCGAAGGAACTCGGTAATGCCGGCTCGTTTTTTAAAAACCCTGTGATAGACGAAGCGCACTTCAAAAAAATTCTGAGCGATTATCCCGAAGTGCCACACTACCAGCAATCAGATGGTACTTATAAAATTCCCGCAGCATGGCTCATAGAACAATGCGGGTGGAAGGGCAAACGGATAGGTAATACCGGCTCACATGCGCGGCAAGCCCTTGTGCTGGTCAACTACGGCGGAGCTACGGGAACTGAAATATTTCTCCTTGCCGAACAGATCCGTTGTACTGTGCAGGAACGTTTCAATATCCTGCTGCAACCTGAAGTGAACATCTACTAGGAGTTTAAAACACAAAAGCCGCCTTGCGGCGGCTTTTGCAGTAAGAGTTAACGGTCTTTGAGTTTTTCTTTGGTCTTTTTGAGTTGGATGGCAATGGTGTGCATCGCCAAATCGGTGCTCTCCTCAAAAGTTTTGGATGTTTTACTGACAAAGAGGGTTTTGCCGGGTATGTGTAGTTTAATTTCAACCGTCTTATCTTTAATATTCTGTTTGGTGCCCAGCTTTAGAAATACCTCCGCCTCAATAATGCGGTCAAAAAAGGTCTCAAGCTTCTTTAACTTTTTTTGAATGAACTCAATCAATTTTGATGATGCGTCAAAGTGCACGGGATGGATGACCACGTTCATACTCGGGTAATTTTTGGTGAAAAAATAGGTTCCGGAGCTAAGGAAAGTAATCGTTAACACTTAGCTATAGTTTGTTTAACGAAAGTATAAAAATTTTGTTTTCCTGCAAGGGTAATTTGTTATGTTTTTCGAATTGAGGTTGAGAGTAAGTAAGTATGTCAATTATGAAAATTCAGTAACCCCGAAACAACCCTTGCAAAAAACCATCCGGCACAATCCGGTAATACCAGACCCGCCGGTTTAGTTGCTCGTAAAAGGTTTATCAGGGCACTAAAATTCTCTGCGACAAAGCACCTTTTGTAGTGGGTAACACCAGATTATACACGCCCGATGGCAACCCTGCCGTAGAAATTACTTCCGTTTGGTAATGACTGCGTTGAGGATACTGCATCACTACTTCGCCAAAAGTGTTGATAAGATGCAAATCACCGGATTGGCGACAACCATTCCAGGTTACGTGTACAATTCCGCTTGAGGGATTGGGGAAAGTGCGGAGAGAGGCGATTGACGATATGTCGTTCAGATTACTTACCCGGCAGGGGGCGCCTGCTTCTATTACATCTACAAAAAGGTTGAAACTCGTGGGGTTTACTGACTGGATAAAATCAATGGTAAGTGTGGTGTCGGGATTTTCATTCACACCGGGAAATATCGGTAAATCACTTACAGAGACGGTACCGTCTAAATCCACATCGTATCTGCCGGCAGGAGCATTGGTAGTTCCGGTAAGTAAAACACAAGCATTTTCTCCGCCGTGAATTATGCCGTTTGAGGGGTTCAAAGTATAATTTATACCGGCTGGCAACCCCGATACGTTAGTGATAACAATACTATCAATGGTGACAGTGACCGGAAATGGTATATTAGGAAACAAGGTGGCAAGGTCAATCTGGTCGGGAAGATAAATTTGTATTACCTGGTCGTAATAGATGCCTCGTTGTATGCAGGGCATCGTATCGGGGCTTGGATTGAAAAAAGCAGAGTTGTTTGGGTCGGGAGTGCAGGTGCCTCCACCGCCTGCTAACAGCATTACCGGCATGGCAAGCGGTAAGATTAAGTTTAGTAGAAAGCGCATAGGGTGTTTATTAATGGTACAATCATAGTGCTAAAAGTCATCAAACAAAAGAAGAATTTTCATATCTAAAAACTACTGCGATTTGCCCTTTATCTGAAAATAGAAAGAGTTGTAGTAGTCGCCTGGTTACTCCATTGAGATTAAAGTT
>JANWXI010000153.1 GCA_025057415.1 Chitinophagales bacterium | reverse complement strand
ATCATCGCTCAAACGACTGCTTACCTGTGTTACTTTACGTAACACAAGGGCCGCCGGAGCGCTTGCCCGGGTGAGGGATGCGTAGGGCGCGAGCGAAGCGAAGCGGCCGCGCCCGTACCATTAAAAAATAAACAAATCACGGGCGCGGCGGGAGCGACAGCGTACCCCGTAGCCAGCCCGACCCCGCTGCTGTGCGTAGCCCTGCGGAGCGCAGCAGCGGGGGCACCCCATAATAATTAAATTTCTCTGAGGTGAACGTGAAATGTGATACCGGCATTGCCAAAGATATTTAAGGGATATTTATGGTATTATTTCAATTGCATGAAATACTGAAGTAAAACACCATATTAGCATTGCGTTTTTACCAAATGCAAACGTTTACACAAAAGACCGTGGTGATTACCGGCGCCGGCTCGGGCATCGGCAGGGCGCTCGCGCATGCTTTTGCTGCTGAGGGTGCACGCCTCGCCCTCAACGATTACCGCGCTGAGGCGCTCGAACATACATGCGCAATTTGCCGCGCTTCGGGCGCATCTGTTTTTGCCAAAACTTTTGACGTATCGCAGCGCAGCGAAATGGAGCAGTTTGCCCGCGATACAGTAGCGCAATTCGGCAGTGTGCACATCGCCATCAATAATGCCGGAGTGGGGCTGGGCGATTACCGTTTTCATGAAATGGACCTGCAATACTTTGAGCGAGTAATGGCCGTTAACTTCTATGGCGTGGTGTATGGCAGCTACGCCTTTATTCCCTACTTATTGCAAGAGCGCGAGGCGGCTCTCGTCAACATCAGCAGTGTGTTTGGCCTTACGGGCATTGGGGGTTCGGCTGCCTACTGTGCCTCTAAGTTTGCTGTGTATGGTTTCACACTATCGCTCATGAACGAGTATCGCGATACCGGCCTGCGTATCCACAGTGTGCACCCCGGCGGCATACGCACCGAAATCGGTAAAAACTCGCTCGATTATGCTTCTAATCCTTCGCATGATGCGTTTCAGAAACACTTCCTCAAAATTCCCCCCGAGCGCGCAGCCGCTACCATCCTTCGCGGTATCCGCCGCGGAGAGCCGCGCATCCTCATCGGCTCCGAGGCATGGCAACTGGACCTCTCCACGCGCCTGTTTCCTGTTTGGGGCAATCAACTCGTCAACAGTATCATCCGCCGTAAAATGAAAAACATCCAAAACCGGTAAATGTATGAACAACGCAACCGAGTACGATGTAGTGGTAGTGGGTGCAGGCATTTCGGGCATAGGAGCCGCATATCACCTGCTCAACTCCTGCCCCGATAAAAGCTTTGTTGTTTTAGAAGCCCGACACACCTTGGGCGGCACCTGGGACCTATTCCGCTACCCAGGCATCCGCAGCGATAGCGACATGCTCACCCTTGGCTACTCGTTTAATCCCTGGCTTAGCCCCATCACACTTGCCGATGGCCCCTCCATACTGCAGTACCTCAAAGACACTGCGGCAAAATTCGGCATTGACAAAAAGATAAAATACCACCACCGCGTAACCCTTGCCTCGTGGAGCGATGAAGAAAAATGCTGGACACTCACTATCGCTGAGCACCCCGAAGTTCCCTCCACCACTATCCGCTGCAAGTTCCTTTTCATGTGCAGCGGTTACTATGACTATGAACAGGGGTACCTGCCCGATTTCCCGGGCTACAGCGATTTTCAGGGTACCATCATTCACCCGCAACATTGGCCCGAAAACTTCGACTACACCGGCAAACGCATCATCGTTATCGGCAGCGGCGCTACGGCTGTCACTTTAGTGCCCGAGCTAAGCAAAAAAGCCGCAGAGGTCATCATGCTGCAGCGAACTCCCACATACATTATTAACCTGCCGCGCGAAGACAAAGTAGCAAAATTCGCTCTGCGTGTGTTGCCTTCCGGTATAGCGTATCAAATTATTCGCTGGAGAAACATACTGCTGGGTACTGCCTTTTACAAAGCATCGCGCCGTTGGCCTGGTGCCGTAAGCCGATACATTTTCAGGCAGGCACAAAAATTCCTGGGCGATAAATTCAACCCGCGCGATTTCACCCCTCCCTATAAACCCTGGGACCAGCGCCTGTGCATCATCCCCGATTACGACCTCTTTCGCAGCATACTCGAGGGCAAAGCCCGCATCGTCACCGACCACATTGAGCGCTTTACGCCCAAAGGTATCCTGCTCAAAAGCGGCGCTGAACTCGAAACCGACATCATCGTAACCGCCACCGGCCTGCAAATAAAACTGCTCGGGGGCATGCAAATCCTCCTCAACGGTAAACCCGTCAGCCCTGCCGATGCTTTCGTCTATCGGGGAGTCATGATTAGCAACATCCCCAATTTTGCCTTCACTGTCGGCTACACCAACGCATCCTGGACACTCAAATGCGACCTCAGCAGCCGCTTCGTTACCAAAGTGCTCAATTACATGCGCAAAAAAGGCAAGCAGGTCGTCACTCCGCGTTTTGACCCCAAGCGTTTCAAACCCGAGCCCCTCATTGATTTCAGCTCCGGCTACATCCAGCGCGCCTTGCATCTCGTTCCCCGCCAGGGCAGCGCCCACCCGTGGAAAATCTACCAAAGCTACCTGCGCGACCTCATCAGTTTAGAATGGGAAAGCGTGGCCGATGAATTTTTAGAGTACCGGTAAAGTAGCTTTCTCATCCTGTGCAAAATACTTTTTAAGGTTTTTAGGGGGTGCCCCCGCTGCTTCGCTCCGCACGGCTGCACTGCGCAGCGGGGTCGGGCTGGCTACGGGGTACGCTGTCGCTCCCGCCCCGCCCGCCACTGGTTTATATTTCATAGGAGCGGGCGGGGCCGCTTCGCTTCGCTCGCGCCCTACGCATCCCTCACCCGTGTAGATAGCAGTAGCCGGATAACGCAGAACCGTATGAAAACTCTCACATCTTTGATTGTCTTTTAGCGCCCGCGCCTTCGGCACAGGCGCTGAAAAACTTCACGCTTCAAAAACTCCTCACAAGCACGCGGGGGGGCCCCCCCCCCCGGGGGGCCCCCCCGCAACTTCCCCATCCTTTACTACAGCTAAAAGCATTCCATAATTAACTTCCCTAAAAAAAACTACCCTTGAAGTACAAGCATAACTCCCCGTATGTTCCCCCTGTGGCTGTGTAGTATTGTACAATAAGCAATACCTGCCGATGCGACAGCCAAAAATAAACTACACATCAAATTATCTCCACCTGCCGTGCTACTTTCTGCAGTATCTCAAATACGGTCTCTGCCATTACGTTCTCGCTGTCGAGTGTAGGGTTTATTTCCGAAAACTCCAGCGCACACACGCGCTCATTTTGTACCAGTTCCAGGATAAGGTCAGCCGCCTCCCGCTCGTTGATACCTCCTTTTACAGGAGTGCCCGTGCCGCGTGAAATAGAGGGGTCCAGCGCATCTACGTCAAACGAAATGTATATCTTATCGCAGTGCGAGAGGTACTTCTGCGCCTCGCGGCATATTTTCGTAACCCCTGTTTTGCGTATTTCAGTAGTGGTAAAATTCTTAACGCGGTGCTGCTTGATGAGGTACCCCTCCTGCTCTTCATAGTCGCGCAGGGTCATGTAGAGAAGGTCGCGGTACTCAATCTTGGGCGCTATATCGCCTACGTTTTTCAGTCGCTCCCACAGTTCAATGGTTTCGTAGTCCAGGTCGTTTACTTTGTTTTCAATGTTATCTTCAGCCAGCGCGGTGGCAAGGGGCATACCGTGCAGGTTACCCGAAGGGGTAGTGTAGGGTGAGTGCAGGTCGGCATGTGCATCTATCCATATCACCCCGATGCGCAAATCGGGGTAAGCCATTTTGATACCGGCAATGGTGCCGCCGGCATTGGAATGGTCGCCCGATATCACAATCGGAAACTTACCGTCTTTGAGCGAGTCGCGCACGGCGGCAGCTATGCGCTCATACATCTTCAGTACACTGCGGATGCGCTTCGCATACCGGCTTTCAATCATGCCGTAGAGGGCGCTGTTATCATCGGGAATGTTAATGCTGCGGTGCGCTTTAAAAAAATTACTCCGGAAATCCAGGGCGGCAATCTTTACGGCATCTATCCCCAAGCTGGCGCCGCGTGTGCCGGCGCCCACTTCGCTCTTCACTTCCAGTAAGCGAATTTGTCTGGCTTTTTTCATAATCTGTTTTTACCTGCTTTTGGCGGCTTAGGTAGTAAAATTACGGGGAAATGAGCGGCTATAAGCCCGTATCAAAGGTCATGTTGCCCCGTTAACCGCCCTACATGGCAGCACGAATATAGCAATTATGCCAATATCGGGCTTAACGCGCCACCGGCACACGCTTTTAGCTGGTTATACGAGGGTGCAATCGTAAACTTCACACGGTTTGTTAAAACCCAATAAGGATGGAACTGCGTCCTCTGTCATTCTAAAAATTCGTTAAACAACCCCATCTATTACCTTGTGTATGTGTAAACGGGCATTACTTTTGAATTGCCTAATACGCAAATCAATTTTACTTAAACCAAAAAACAACTCTAAGATGAAAAAGATTTTCTTATTGTTCTCTTTTGCAGGCACTATGTTCTTAGCAAATGCACAAGCCCCCGAACAAACCACTCCCGCCCCTGACCCTAACGCTCCCGAAATTAAATGGGAAGCCACTACCATTGACTACGGCACAGTGGTAAAAGGTGACGAAAACAACGCCACCCGTATTTTCCGTTTTACTAATGTAGGCAAAAGCCCCTTAATCATTGGTGAGTGCCGCGGCTCTTGTGGGTGCACTGTGCCGCAATGCCCCAAAGAACCGATATTGCCCGGCAAAGGCGGTGAAATCAAAGTTCACTACGATGTAAACCGCGTAGGTCAATTTACCAAAACCGTTACCGTAACCTCTAACGCCAAAAACCCCAACGAAACGCTCAAAATAACCGGTAACGTTATTGACCCTGCCACACAGCCCGCTCCCGCTGAAGAGAAAAAATAAGCGGTTGCTTTTAATGTATATTCTACCCCGCCAACGCGCGGGGTATTTTTTTGCCTATCGATGAAGCCGTTGAGTTACCCCGATAAAATTTTTACCTTCAATGTATAACACGAATGGTGTACATCACGCTGATGGATGTAACCCACCTAACTATGTGAGGCGTACTAACAAAAACAAAACACACATTGAAGTATTTAAAGCCGAAGGCATAACATCATCAAAGAAATTCATTACTGTACTACCCGGCAGGAATTGCACTGTTTTCTGTGCAACATATATTTATTGGGGTAATTGTGCGCGAGGTTTAATTAGTTGAATTATAGTTATGCGCCATGTCACCGCGCCCGCGCCTGAGGCGCGGGCGCGGTGAAGTCAATAAAAGCCGGATACAACAGAAGACGGGCGGCTTGAAACCGTATGATTTCTACATGGATGGCAAACTTTGTGAGCAGACAGATGTTCAGAGCCGTCTTACAGATTGAGTACGCGTTAGCCGGGTGAGGGATGCGAGCGGAAAGCCCGCAGCCCGCGCCCGCGCCTTAAGCG
>JANWXI010000152.1 GCA_025057415.1 Chitinophagales bacterium | reverse complement strand
GGCTCGGATTGGAAGAACTGCAACTCAATTCGATAACCGCTTATTTTTTGGAGATGGCAGTCTTGTATATGTGGGTGAACAGGTGGCTGATGACAGGTTATATCTGCGCGGCGGCACGATGACCATTGATATTGGCGGCAACACAGGCGGAGCTAATGGCCGTGTGCTGACAAGCAACGGCACTACTGTGTCGTGGCAACCTCCTGTGCCCATTGGAGCAATTATCGCCTGGGTAAATCACCTTACAGGTACCCCTTCGCTTCCTCCCGGTTGGGTAGAATGTAATGGCGGCACTATCAGCGATCCGGAGAGCCCTCTCAACGGCCAACCCATTCCGAATTTGAACGGAACGTTCACTCATGGTGGCGGAGGCACATCGGCTGCAGGAAGATTTCTCAGAGGAACAACTGGTACCACCGGCAGCACTGCATCTGATCAGGCAAATAATTTAGCAGAGGTAAACATGGCCGATGTTGGTACTCCAAACAGCTTAAGTGTAACAGTACCCGACAACGGCTCTTGGTCCGGCTGGGTGACAGATTATTACCTTACCACATCGAATGATGCCATAAGATTCAGAAAACATGGACGAGAAACATATCCGGGCTACTACACGGTACGTTGGATAATGCGTATTAAGTAGTATTGAAATCTGTTGTATATATCCATAAGGAAGATTTTTTCCAATACTATAACGCACACTAAATTTACCATTTGCAGATAGTATTCAGGAAAACAACCTGATACATTATCATTTTGCTTGTTTCCCTATCCTTGTGCTAGCGTTATTTTCAAACATCAGATTTTAAATCATGTCCTATCGAATGCCTTAGTAATTGCAAATGGTTGTATTCTGTCAATCATATCAACCTCTTATCTAAAACTTTTTAACTATCATAGTTGTTTTGCCCTTATACTTGCACCGCATTAAGCGGATGAAAAATTTTGCGCGGATATTAGGTGTTACTATAGTACTTATACTACCGGTGCTGTTTTATTTGCTTTTTAAACCGCTGAGTAAAGTACCCAGACCCCGAGCGCCCAAACCATTATATCCGATAGATACTGTACACATGCTCAGCGATAAAGGCGCTTTGCGTGTAGATACCTTGTACCATGTAATACCAACCCAGAAATTTCAAACTCAATTAGGCGACTCCCTGTCGCTTGATTCTTTACGCGGTTACATTTATGTGGCTGATTTCTTTTTTACGCGCTGTGCAGGTATATGTCCCAAACTCTCAAACAGCATGGAACGAATTCAACAGGCATTTATCAAAGACGACAAGGTAAAATTATTATCTGTAAGTGTGGACCCTGAACATGACTCCTTACCCGTGCTGCGCCATTATGCATCCCTTCACAATGCTATGCCCGGCAAATGGTACTTTCTGCGCGGACCGGCTTCGGAAGTATATAAACTTGCCAATGAAGGTTTCCGCCTTACGGCACAACAAAGTGGAGAAGTGGTGGATGAGGAATTTGTTCACAGTGAAAAATTAACCCTGGTCGATTGGAACGGAAATATCCGCGGCTACTACGCCGGCACTGACAGCGCCTCCGTTAACCGCCTGATGGGTGATATTGTACTTTTGCTTCGTTACACCGAAAAAGGGTTTAGTTTCAAAGAACAAAAAAAGACAAGTAAAAAACTATTTAACAACTGATGGCTAATCAATTATTACCTCCCGTAATGGCTAAAAACGACAAGCTCGCCTACCAACTCATTGCTGCGGTGAGCTTTGTGGTGTTTGCCGCCGTAGTCATACTGGGCAGGGTGCAGGTAAAGGTAAATTTGGGTTTTAACCCGCATGTTTTTGCTACAGCTAATGCTTTTATTAATACTGCGGTAAGTGTACTGCTGATAGCCGGCATGGCTATGGTTAAGCAACGTAATTATGTTGCACACCGCAATGTGATGATGGCGGCTATGGTGTTATCGGTATTATTTCTACTGTCATACATAGCTCATCATCTCTTTGCCGGAGAAACGCCCTACGGCGGCACAGGACCTATCCGTTACGTTTACTATTTCATTCTCTTTTCACACATCGTATTGGCTGGGGTAATTTTACCCTTCATCCTGTTGACTACATACCGTGCCCTAACGGCTGAATTCGCTGCGCACCGTAAAATAGCGAAATACACGTTCCCACTTTGGTTGTACGTATCCGTAACAGGCGTGATTGTTTACCTGCTCATTTCACCTTACTACAAAGCATAGCAGCGATACAGTACCGGTGTTCAGGCAGCCAGTATTACTCCGTCTTTCATGGTTATTTTGCGATCGGCCATGTTGGCGAGCTCTTCGTTGTGGGTAACGATAATAAAGGTTTGCTGTAACTTATCGCGCAATTCAAAAAACATCTCATGCAGATTGCGGGCGTTAGCCGTGTCTAAGTTGCCCGAGGGTTCATCAGCCATAACGATAGCCGGTTGGTTCATTAGCGCCCGTGCCACAGCCACACGCTGTTGTTCTCCTCCCGAAAGTTCCGCCGGCTTGTGTTGAGCGCGATTACCTATCTTAAGTAAATCCAGCAGTTCTGCCGCACGCTTTTCGGCTGTTTGTTTGGATACACCGCCAATAAAAGCGGGGATACACACGTTTTCAAGAGCGGTAAATTCCGGCAACAGGTGGTGAAACTGAAAAATAAACCCGATATGACGGTTGCGAAAAGCTGCCAGCTCATCTGGCTTAAGACCCGATACCCGCTTGCCGTCAATTTCTACTTCCCCACTGTCAGGTTTGTCTAAAGTACCGAGTATGTGCAGTAGGGTACTTTTGCCCGCTCCGGAGGGACCTACCAGTGAAACGATTTCACCTCTGCGCACCGAAAGCGAAACGCCTCGCAATACCTCCAGCGCCCCGTACCTTTTGTGAATATCCGTTGCAATCAAAATCATTACAAGAGCAAATGAAAAGTAAGATTGCGATAGTTTCCAAATAAATATTTATCGGTCGGTTGCAATTGCACTGCTGTTACGGCTGGTAATAAATGAAAATGCGCGCACCAATTTTCACATGGTTGTACAATTCATCCATCTGGGCATTAGTAACGGCAATACAACCCCAGGTCCAGTCGGTATTGGCATGCTCTTGCCCAATATCACCCCAAGATGGCGGCAATCCGTGAATTTTTACATCACCACCGGGGCTTTTTCCGTGGCGCCTCGCATAAGCGATATCATCGGCATTCGGATATGATATACCGAGATTTTTGTAAAACTGGCTGTTGGGGTTTTTACTGTCAATGTAGTAAAGCCCCTCGGGGGTTTTGCGGTCATTTTGAAATCGTTTGGGACCTACGGGCGATGTTCCAAGCGCAATGCGGTATTTTTTGATGAGCTTGCCCTGAGCGAATACCTCCATAATGTGACTCTTTTTCTCAACCGAAATGCTGTCAATCACCGTGCCCGGCGGAATAGTGGCTTTGAAATAGGCGCTATCCACTCCCGCCTGCACATTCTTTTTGGCTGAAGGGGTAAACGTGCTGTTGCTCTCATCATGACAGGCGGACGATGAGTGGTTGAAACACCCGGTCGCACAACATAGCGCTGCAACAATCGATACCTTGCGCAAAAGCATGTACCCGGTATTATCTGCTACAACGCTGAAATACAGGAAATTATTATGCGCGTGGTGTAATTATGGTTACTTCAGTTGTAAATATTCTGAATTTTGCGGCTCTCGACCAAAGTAGCGGTCGTCTTTATCAGTACGATTGGCATCCTCCAGCGGAAATTCTTTGCGCAGGGGAAACGACTCCATCTCGTCCATATTTAAGATGCGCCGCAGATCGGGATGTCCGGTAAAAATGATGCCATAGAAATCGTACGTTTCGCGCTCCTGCCAGTTGGCTGAGAGGAAAAGCGTAGTAACGGTATTAATTTCGGGCTTATCGCCCGGCAAAAAACATTTAAACCGCAAACGAACATTTTCAACCCAATTGTGCAAATGATACACTACCGCAAATTGCCGTTCGGCTGTATTATCGGGGTAATGTACGCCGCAGAGGTCTGTAAGGAAATTAAAGCCGAGGTTATCGCGCAGAAATTGTATCACCTCTGTGTTTCGGGATGCTGCCACTTCAAAGGAGAGCATACCGTATTCTTCGCGAAAATCGGTAACTGAATCACCAAAACGCTCAGCGAGCTGTTGTGTGATGGTAGGATAATCAAGCGCCATGCGGTTAATTAATTGACGTTAATGCCGTAGCTTGCTAATTTGGCTTTGTACTCAGGAGAATTTCTGCGGCTGAAACTTTCATTCTTAACTAAGTCCTGCAATTTCATAATTCCGTCAAGGATTTGCTCAGGGCGGGGCGGGCAGCCGGGAACATACACATCCACCGGAATTACTTTATCAATACCCTGTAAAACACTGTATGTATCAAACACTCCGCCCGAAGAGGCACAAGCGCCCACTGCAATAACCCAGCGTGGCTCAGCCATTTGCTCATATACTTGCCGCAACACCGGACCCATTTTTTTGGCAATGGTTCCCATCACGAGCAACATGTCTGCCTGGCGGGGCGAAAAACTCGGCCGCTCTGAGCCAAAACGAGCTAAGTCGTATGTGGATGCCATGGTTGCCATAAACTCAATACCACAACATGAAGTAGCGAAAGGCAACGGCCATAAACTTTTGCTGCGCGCCAGCCCGATAATTTTATCCAACATGGTGAGCTGAAAACCCTCACCTATGTATCCTTGTGCTGTCTCTTTCAGTATCAACTCGTTTGCCATAGTTTATGTTGTTTTACTTTGCGATAATTCACTCCCACTCCAGGGCGCCTTTGCGTATAACGTAGTAAAACCCGAGCAGCAACAATCCCATAAACAAAATCATTTTGAGTAGCCCTTCCAAACCCATTTGGCGGAAATTTACCGCCCAGGGATACATGAATATCACTTCCACATCAAACAATACAAATAATATGGCTACCAGAAAATATTTAACCGAAAAGGGTATGCGGGCATTACCTATCTGGCGTATCCCGCACTCAAAGTTTACGTCTTTATTGCGGGACCTGCGCCTGGGACCGATTAGATGTGATAAGCCAATCGTAACAGCCACAAATCCGGCAGCAAACAACGCCTGCATTACAATAGGTAAATAGCTTATGTGTACTTCGTTCATAAAGTTAATCGGAGCAAAGATAATTTTCGGCTACACACTATAAAACCCTATTATTTCTGAATTGTTTACGCTCCTTCCCGTATCAGATAAACATGAACTGTTATGTTGAAATCTTACACCCACACTACTACACACCGCGGGGCGCTTCCCAAACAAAAATTTATTGAGGCAGGCAACCCCTCTTAAAATACCGAATACATGCCAGGGGGCAGCTTTAACATTTTTTGGGGTAATATCTATTATTCTACTTAAAAATTAAATCATTACGTGATAACAAATTTTTTTAATGCATGTTATGGGGGTGCCCCCGCTGCCAAGCGATGCAAGGCAGCGGGGTCGGGCTGGCTACGGGGTACGCTGCCGCTCCCGCCGCGCCCGCGCGTTAATTGTTTTTCAACGGTGCGGGCGCGGCCGCTTCGCTGCGCTCGCGCCCTCCGCATCCCTCACCCGGCTATCGCGCTCTCAAACAGTCGCCATCAACATAGCAGTCAAATTGCTT
>JANWXI010000151.1 GCA_025057415.1 Chitinophagales bacterium | reverse complement strand
CATTTTTTTGGGGGTAATTGTTGGGGGCCCACGCAATTGGCGTCCGCCCCAAAAACAACCTTAAATCAATACCCGCAGAAAAAAAAAACCGCGAGCCGCCGCCGGCGCCTCGCTTCCCAAAAATCCCGCTACTCCCTTTCTCACATCGGCAAGGCAAACCGCCTGTGCACTGATGTGGAGCAATAAGCTCAATCAATCAACCGATAAACAGATTGGGCATTACACCGGGCGTCATTCATGCCTGAACTTGCGCAGCATATACAACTTGCCGTCCACTTTCACTTTTACCGAATACATCCCCTTAGCCCAAAAATCTATGGTGCTGATAGTTACAGTTTCATGACCGGGATACACGTGCACCTCCTGCATCAGTACCTTGTGCTGGTTGGCATCGTGTATAATCACCTTTACCACGTGGTCTTTGCCATCGTGTATTTTGAAGGTAAACTTCAGCTCCTCGCGAAACGGCTCCGGCCCTACGTGCAGCAATTCAATGCGAGTACTATCCACCCCCGTTGCATACATTACGTTCACTGCCACACAAAACATAAAAACCCCTAAAGCAATCCAAAAGCGCATGGCTCAGATTGTTGGTTAACAGATAGACGATTTAAAATTACTTACATTGCACACAAAATGCAACTATGCAGGGAAAAACCGTCTTAATCACCGGGGCCACCTCCGGTATCGGCTATGCCACAGCCCGTGCCTTGATAGGCCTTGGAGCAGACCTGTATTTCGTGGCGCGCGATGCCGCGCGTGCAGAAACCGTCAAAAACGAAATTGGCGCCAAAGGTTACTTTATAGCCGAATTATCGTCACAGCGCTCCCTGCGCGATGCCGCGATGCAAATTCGAAACCAATTACCTGCGATTGACGTGCTCATCAACAACGCCGGCGCCGTTTACACATCCTTTACCCTCACCGAAGACGGCATCGAAAAAACCATTGCTGTCAATCATTTTGCCTACTATCTGCTTACCATGATGCTTCTGGAAAACATAAAAAAATCCGCTTACGCCCGCATTATCTGCGTTTCGTCTGACTCGCACTACCATGGTAAATTAGATGTTGAGAGCTTTACCAAAAACAAAGGGTATTTTGTAAACAAAGCGTATGCGCAGTCAAAACTCGCCAACGTGTTGTTTACCCGCGAACTTGCCGGGCGGCTATCCGGCACGCATGTTACGGTTAATTGCCTTCACCCCGGCCTCGTACAAACCAATATCGGCCACAAAGGCACGGCATGGTACGCGCGCATGGCATGGGGGCTTATGACCGGGCTCTTTGGCGTACCCCTCGATGAAGGAGCGCGCACTACCGTGTATCTGGCATCATCGCCTGATGTAAAAGATATGCGCGGCTTGTATTTTGATAACTGCAAGCCCAAAGAACCCTCTGCCCTCGCTCGCGACTCCGCCCTGCAGCAAATGCTCTGGGAAACCACCGAGCGCCTGTGCCCGCTCGGGTAACATGGGCGGCTATGCCGGGTTCTCCGGCTGCTTGTTTTGTGCAAGCATCTTTTCGCGAAACTTCCGTTGCCCGCGCAGGTTTTGCCAAATCACCAGGCAAAACAACCCGCAAAAAAACGGAAAGTACACGTGCCTGTCCAGCACGCTTTTCCATACTATCAGGTTGTATATCGTTACTATCATGGCGGCAACCATAGCCGCAATCCATGCCCGCTCAAAATATTTAAGTATTTTCATATATAAATATTGTTTTATTTAATTTCAACCCGCTAACCAGAGCTGCGGATCCAGTTTCTCTTTGCCTTTCCAGAACTCAATATGTATCTTGGTAAAGTTATTATCTGACTTGTCGGTGTACAGTTTCCCTAAACTTTGTTTTACGTTTACCTTTTGAGCGGGTTTTACGTGTACGGTTTCAATACCCGAATAAACCGTAAAATACTCACCGTGCTTCAGTATCACACAGTGATGCATCCCCGGCAGGTAAAACACGCTCACCACCTCGCCCTCAAACACAGCCCTTGCCTCGGCACCGGCCTCGGAGCGGATGTCTAATCCGTTGTTTTCAATCATCACGCCTTTGAGCGCGGGGTGTTCCTGCCTGCCGAAAGAAGAAATGATAACCCCCTTGGCAACCGGCCAGGGCAGCTTTCCTTTGTTTTGCAAAAAATCTTTGCTCAGCGCCTGCTCCTCCGGTGTAAGGGGCATGCTCTCTTTTTTGTCGGCTCCTGCCTTACCGCTTTGCTCCAGTTTTTTCTTCGCTTGCCGTATTTCATCTTCAATAATTGCCTGTATGCGCTGGTTGAGTTGCTGAGCCAGTTTGTTTTTTTCATCAATTTGCCTGCGCAGTTTTTTCTCTTTCTCCTGCAGGGCGGCTACTGCCTGATCTTTTTCTTTTTTCTCTGTTTCTAATACCCGCTTCTGCTCAGTTTGTTTAGCCAGCAGGTTCTCTTTTTGCTGCCGGGTACTCTCCAGTGTATCTTTTTTCGACTCCAGCGCCGTAATGTATTGCCGCAGCCGAAGCGCCTGCTCGCGGCGGTACTCCGCTGCTTTGTTCAGGTAATTATAGCGGCGCAGGGCATCGTAAAAAGTTTCAGCCGAAAGTATAAATGCCAATTCGTTTTGCAGCGATAAGTTACCGTAACTTTTTCGCAACATGGCGGCATAGTCGCTTTTCATTTTCTCAAGATCTTGTGAACGCTGTTCAATTTCGTGGCGGGTGGAATCAATCGTAACATCCAGCTCGTTGATTTGGTCCTGTATGTTGTTTATCAGTTTTTCGCGCGCTCTTATCTTGGCTTGCAGGGTTTGTATTTCGCTCAAACTTTTTTCTTTGGTTCGCTCGTTTTTGCGCAGCGCCTCCTGCATCATTTTTATTTCCTGTTGTATTTTTTCCATTTGCTGCTGCAGTTGTTCTTTTTTCTGCTTTGCCGTCTGTGCTCCCACCTCAAGCGGGATACACACCGGCAGGAGTAGCGCTGTTAACATAACAACTAACCGGCCCGCGCGGTTTGTGAAAGGCCATGAAAGGTTTATGCCAAAGCAGTTCATTCGGACTTTTTGTAGCGATCCGTTATTTCAAACGGAAAGTCCACCGGCCCGTCAACGGTAATCCGCGTTACCTCAAGCCCCAGATGGACTTTTTGGGTGCCGCGGTTTATTTCTACGGTTCGTTTGTACGAAAAGGGCTTTCCGTTCAGTTCGCTGTACCCGTCAAAGGTAATCAGCATATCCTGTTGCAGCAGCTTGTCTTTCAACAACATTTTGGTTATAGTGTATGCTCGCGGCTCCACCCATATTTTTTCCTGCAACTGGTCGGTTTCGTAGTAAATTACGTACATACTGTCTTGCCAGAATGCCGCGGTGGCTATTTCTCCTATCTCCACTTTCTGCCCCGCCAGGGTTTGTTGTATCATCCTGAATGTGACCGGAAATAGCAGCCAATCACGCAAAAACTTAAACGAACGGGTGGCGTATTGATTGTTGAGTTTGTTTATGATCATCAGTGTATCAGGCGTAAGCAGCAGCCGCACCCCCTCTACGCCCATGGCTCCGTACAAGCTGCCCCATATTACGCTGTCTTTTTTCATACGTATGGACCCCTGAAAATCCTGCTTCGTTTCCTGATTGTCCCACACGAGCCGCGCACGCGCTGCAATCGTTTGGTAGGGGAGTTGCTGTTCATATACTCTGTTCAACAGGGTATCTAACGGTATCTGTGCATAGGGGTTAGCGGCAATCAAAGAGTCCACATAGCGTTCCCAGGCGCGGTCTATGCGGGCAGTTTTTTGTGCCTCTGCACCGACAGTGAATATCGTTAGCGCTATCAGCACGGCAAAGCGAAACATACCCTGCGCAGAGGCATTTCGCCTGCAGCGGCTTGGATATTTACGGCTGTGGTTAATTACTGTTGCGAAGCAATTAAAGAACACCGGGCAATACGTATTAATATTATTATTTATGTAAAAATCAGTAATGAAACTTTGTTTCTGCTTGCGCAATTACAAATGTATCTAATATTATGCTTAGGTGCGAATAGTACACTTTCACAATCACATATACAGTATTACACAACATTAATATGGCGAATAGCGCGCTACAAACTGTTAAATTGTGAAAAATAATCTCTATGTTTTAAAAAATATCACGGAGCACCTATTGAAACCTTTCACATTAAAATGCTTTAAAGAACATTTGAACAATTCGGAAAAGAGGACACCACCTCATAAACAAAATTTTAGAAACATCACGAGCCGGCACTGCGCTACTCTTTCAGGAAATCAGAAAACCATTTACCGCTTTGTTTTACGGTGCGCTTTTGCGTATTAAAATCCACATGCACAATTCCGAAACGCGGGCGGTAGCCCTCTGCCCACTCAAAATTATCCAGAAAGCTCCAGATAAAATACCCGCGCACATCAGCCCCTTCGCGCTTGGCGCGCAGCACCTGTGCCAGATAATCTTTTATGAACTGCAATCGTTTTGTGTCATTCACCTCGCCGTTTACTACTTCGTCTTTAAATGCAGCTCCGTTTTCGGTGATAATGATCGGTGGCATATTGCGGTAAGCGCTGAATTTTTTGATGATGTGGTATATGCCCTCGGGGTAAACCTCCCAACCCATTTCCGTAACATCGTGACCGAGTTTTTTAGCGGATACATTAGCAAAATGGATCATTGGTATCAGTCCTAAGCGGTACACCACTAAGCGCGAGTAATTTTGTAGTCCTATGAAGTCAAAATCAAATTTCATGAGCGACTCATCGCCCGGTTGAATGTGTTTTTCAATGTGGCGGCAAGCCGGCAAGTCGGCTGTGGGGTAACCCAATCCCATAACGGGGTCAATGAATAAACGATTGATAAAAGCGTCTGCCCGTTTCGCAGCGCGAAGGTTATACGGTTTTTGGTTTTTCGCATCAATGTGGCTGCACGAGAACGTAGTGCCGATACTGCCGTTCTTTACGTTAGAGCGGAGTATGCGCCCCCCTGCGCCGTGGCACATCACCACGTGGTGAACCGCGCGGTAAAATTTGCCGAAGCTGATTTTTCCGGGAGCGTGTAATCCTATCAGATAGCCGAGCGGTACAAAGGCCATTGGTTCGTTGAAAACCATCCAGTGTTTCACTTTGTCACCATAGTTGCGCGATAGGAGGTCAACGTATTCTTCAAACCAACGGATGCAGTCGCGGTTGGGCCAGCCGCCGCGCTCTTCGAGCGCCTGGGGCAAATCCCAGTGATAACACGTTACCCATGGTTGTATGTTAGCTTCGAGCAGCTTGTCAATTACGCGGTGATAAAAATCAATTCCTTTCGGATTGATTTGGCCGGTCCCTTGCGGTAGTACACGCGACCACGCAATGCTGAAACGAAACGCCGGAATGTTCATTTGCCGCATCAAAGCAATATCGCTTTCGTAGCGATGATAAAAGTCACACGATATATCACCGTTTTCGCGGGTTTTTATTTTGTGTCTTTTATTGTGCGTAAAACGATCCCAGATGCTTTCTCCCTTGCCATCTGTATTCCAGGCGCCCTCTATCTGATAGGAGGAAGTGGCGGTGCCCCACACAAAATCTTTTCCGAAATCGCTGCGCCTAAGCTCAAAGCCCATGGGCACAACTGCCGACAAGGCATCTGGCATCACCATGCCAGCTCCTAATACCGCAAC
>JANWXI010000150.1 GCA_025057415.1 Chitinophagales bacterium | reverse complement strand
TAAAAATTACATATAAAATTAATATTATATATTTGCTTGGCTCCAATGGAGCATAATGCTCACTGCTGTTTTACCCGAATTACCAGCCGATGTGAGAGGGGAATGTGGATTTGCGATAACGCACCGCTGGCAGTAAAGTACAATTCATAGCGGCCGGGAACGAGTGGGGCTTTGACAAGGCAACGGAGTGTATCGCGCTGCATACGGGGGTTGAGATTGAGGGTAGTGCTTACGGGGGGCAGGTGATGGCCGGGCTGTATAAATTGATAGCTAATGGTTGCTTCACCGGAGATGCAGGCGGCGGTGAGGGATGTATCGGTAAATTTGTTTTGAACAAATAGCGTAACCGGCAGCGTGTCGCCTGCTAATACATCGCTACGAAGGGGGGTCGCGCGCAGTTCTATGTGATATGCAGTGTGAAACGCAGGAATGTTCACATAGCTCAATTCACAGCGAGGGGTGCTGATGCGGTGTGGTGAACGGTAATACCAATCATTGGTGATGAGGAGTACTTGGCGGCCACACATCTGCACGCCATACTGCCAATAATCAAATTGGTTGCTGCGTTGACCTGTGGTATTTACAGAAGTTGCGACTTGTTTGGTGTAAAATTGATACAAAGAGGCGAGTTGATAAGAGTTCATAAACGCCACGGGCATTTTACCAGCTACGCTTTGCACAGCGAGCACGGTAGATTTCCATCCGCGCCAATCGGAGCGAGCAGCAACGTAACGCTCTGTAGCGTGAGCAGTTAGCACAAATTTTATTATGAGCACAATAACAGCCATCAAAGCGCCTGATACCGTTATCAAACGGGTGAGGCGGCTGTCGCTCTCGGCAACCTTGTAGCACAATATGGCAAAAGGTACGAGTATGGGCGATGTCCAGTTGGCTTCAACGTTGCTTCTGAACGAACTAAGCAGAAAAAACAACAAAAAACCGATTACATTATATTGCATCAACTTGCCTGAAATATCGGGCGGCCTCCAACGGAATAAAAAATACAGCATCGGCAGTGATATGAGCGGGCCGAGCATCAACCATTGCCCCAGGATGTAATTTAGCGTGTAGCCGATACTCCAGGAGGTGGCATGACGAGACGACAAGTGATATACCACAGATGGGAACCCCCTCTGCCACTGCCACCATAAATGTGGCAAATACAGCAATGCGCAAAGTGCTGCTGCAACCCAAAACCAACGCAGGCGCAACACGGCGGGATATGCCAATATGCTGAACAGGATTATTAACACCGCGTGATATTTGCTGTACAACATGGCAGCGGTGACCAGAGCAAGCGCTGTAGCATACGTAGGAGAGGGAGTGGCGGCAAACCGGCCGGCAAGCGAAATGAACAAGAGCGCAAAAAAAAGCAAAGGTATATCAGGAGCCGCTATTCCATTGCCCAGCTGCATGGCAGGTAAAGAAAGTACCGCGGCAGCAAAGAGTAACTCATGAGTTGGTTTGGCTATTTTACGCGCTATGTATAAAGACAATAGCGATACAAGCAGAAAAACTATTCTGACACCCGCCTCATGTTTAAAAAAAGCATACCCCACCCGTATGAACAGCGCCACCATGGGCGGATGGTCAAAATATCCCCAGTCGGGGTTTTGGGCGTACAGCCAGTAGTATGCCTCATCGGGCAACAGTTCGGTGCAGGAAATCTGCCAGCAACCGGCAGTTGCCGTGTATATGATAAGCAGCCAAAACCACGCAGGGCTTTTCGGGTGCAACAAACCGGTAAGATTTTTTGTAAACATACGATAACCCTGCTTATACTTGTGGGGCGTGAAAGAAATAATTCTGGTTTTTGCCGGCGGAGGTATAGGCAGTGTGGCGCGCTATCTTTTGAGCCGATGGGTCAGCTCGTGGCATCAGCACCCTTTTCCGTTAGGAACACTTGTGGTGAACATAGTAGCATGTGTTGTGCTGGGGGCATCGCTTGAATACATGGCGCTGCGCGGGGGGGTGTCGCAACATGCACGATTATTGCTGGCGGTTGGTTTCTGTGGCGGATTTAGCACGTTCTCTACCTTCAGCCACGAAAGTATAGCGCTTTACCAGCAAGGAAATTATATAACCTTAGCGATGTACATTGTAATGAGCGTGGCGCTGTGCATGGCGGCGGTATGGCTCGGTAGTTGGGCTGCCGGAAGGTTTGTTTCAGGTGGTTGAGACGATTTCTGAGGTTAATGTTGAGTGTATTTGTGGAGCTGGCGGGAATTGAACCCGCGTCCGGATAAGATGACGATAAACCATCTACATGTTTAGTTGCTTGTTGGTTGTCGGAAACCGGCCGGACAAGCAACCCTCCTACCGGCTTCTTACATTCGTTATTACCACTCTTGCCGTAGGGAATGACGCTCCGGCAAGGGGGTACCAGGGTCTGATTGCGCGTTGCGCTGTGTATGGTACCTCAAGCGCAAGGCAAATGGCGCCTAACCACTATGATTAAGCAGCCATGGCGTAAGAGTAGTCGCCATTTAATTATTCATACAATGGATTAAAGTGGTATTGTACACCCACTACATGCAGGTTTACCCTCACGCTTCCCGTCAATACCGTTCAGCCCCGGGTATTTTTACAGGCGAAGTCACCTCGCCCGGTAACTGCAAAGCCGCCATGTCAAAGAGCACGTGCAAATATAGATGCAAACACGGGCAGTTTTTCCATAAAAAATCTGAAATGCGGATTTTTATTTCGCTTTAAACGCCTGCATATTAGTTTTGGCGGCTATTTTAATTACCGGTTTTGAGCGATTGTTTGGTCATTATTCCCACTTACAATGAGCTGGGGAACATTGAAAAGATGGTACGGAAAGTTTTTTCACTGCCGCACCCTTTTCATTTGCTTATAATTGACGATGGTTCCCCCGACGGCACAGCCGCCAAAGTCAAAGAACTGCAGCGTGAATTTGCCGACAGGTTGTTTTTGATAGAACGCACCGGTAAACTTGGTTTGGGCACTGCGTATATTGCCGGTTTTCGTTGGGCTTTAGAGCGCCACTATCAGTACATTTTTGAAATGGACTGTGATTTCAGCCATAATCCCGATGACCTGCTTCGGCTCTATAGCGCCTGTCACCACGATGGATATGACGTGGCAATCGGCTCCCGATATGTGCCGGGTGGCGGTTTTGTTAACTGGCCTAAGAACCGCATTCGCCTGTCGCGCAATGCCTCGCGGTATGTAAACTTTATCACTCGCATAGACATAAAAGACCCCACTGCAGGGTTTATCTGCTACAAACGCAAGGTGTTGGAAACCATTGATTTAGATAAAATCCGCTTTGTGGGCTACGCCTTTCAGATAGAGATGAAATTTGCCGCCCGCAAACTCGGCTTTAACATCATAGAAATACCCATCATCTTCACAGAACGGGAAGTAGGGGTATCAAAAATGAGCCGAAATATCATCAAAGAGGGCATTCTGGGCGTGCTGCAAATACAGTGGAACAGTTTCTTCGAAACTTACCGGAAAAAAAGTTCGCCATAGTGTAACCTTTTGGATCCTCCTGCGTATAGGAGGGTATGCGTAACACATTAACACTCGTCACCATCCTTATTGTACTGGCGCTTGCAGCTCTGCAAAACTCCGCAGTTGCACAATCTAGCCCCACTCCCAATGAAATATTCAAAGCCGGTTATGCCGCCTATCAGTCGGGTAATTACGATTTAGCCATCAAACACTATACAACAGCCATAAATGCCGACCCTACGCGCAATTATTTTTACTACAACCGCGGGCTGGCTTACAAAGCCATCGGCAATTACAACCTTGCTGCTGCCGATTTCCGCACCTCAAACCAATACAAACCCACGGCTGAGGCATATTATCAGTTAGGGTTGCTGGCTTATGAGAAAAACGACCTCGAAACCGCACTGGCAGAGTTTGAAAAAGCCCGTGAATTAAAAGAAGACCTCGAACGGATGAATTTCTACATGGGCATGATTTACTACAAAAACAATCGCTACGAAGAAGCCGTTCGCAGTTTTCAAACATACACCCGCTACGTGAAAAATTTCCCTGATGCCTACTATTACCGCGGCATGAGCGAGGCAAAACTCGGCAGATACAGCGATGCGATTGCCAGTTTCAACTTTGCCATGACCTTCAAAAAATACGACTGGAAGCTGTACTATAAAATGTATGAGATTTACTTAGCAATGAATGACAAGCACAACGCCCTTTACAGCTTAACCATGGTAATAGAAGTGGGCGAAAAGAAACCCGAGTACTACGAGGAGCGCGCACGTTTATTCAAAGATATTGGTGATTTAGTTCGTTACGAAGAGGATTTACAAACCGCCAACGAGATGCGATACGCCACTGCAAGTATTCAAAAATAATATACCTCTTTACCGTAAGGCAGGTTTCATCATTAACGTTACTGTTTAGCGGATTGTTACTTTTGCAGCGCTCAAAAAATAAGCTGCATGTACCGATGCGCTTTTACTGTTTTATTGCTGATGTGCGTGGTTCAGTCAGGTGCATGGCAACCCGACAGCACACTGCTCAAAAAACACATACGCTATCTGGCATCCAACGCCCTCAAAGGCAGGGCGCCCGGCACCCCCGGTGAGCGAAAAGCTGCCACATACATTGCTGATTACTTTGCCTCGCTCGGGCTTACTCCCAAGGGCACCGATGGATACTTTCAACATTTCACTTACACGCTGCGCAGCAACCCGCACGATACTTCCGCAGCCGGACCCACCTGCCACGCCCGAAACGTAATCGCCTTTCTGGACAACAAAGCGCCAAAAACTATCGTTATAGGAGCCCACTACGACCATCTGGGTAAAGACGGGCGCGGCGCCTCTATGGAAAAAAAGCCCAAAGGCAAAATCCACAACGGCGCTGACGACAATGCATCCGGTACCGCCGGTGTACTCGAACTTGCCCGTTATTACACCCAAAACGACCTCACGGAGCCGGTCAACTTTTTGTTTATGTGTTTTTCAGCAGAAGAGGCAGGCCTCATTGGTTCCAAACACTTCGTGCGCAATCCTACTATAAGCATATCCACCCTTCACGCCATGATAAACATGGACATGATAGGGCGGCTATCAGATACATCGCAAAAACTTATGATATATGGTGTGGGCACAGGCGATATTTTCGTAGAAACCCTCAAACGCATCAACGCCGGCAGGTTCACTCTCGTAATGGACTCATCCGGCATAGGACCCAGCGACCAAACCAGTTTCTACTTAGCAAAAGTACCCGTACTCCACTTCTTCACCGGCCAACACACCGATTACCACCGCGCCAGTGACGATGCCCGCAAAATCAACTATGCAGGCGAGTGCAAAGTACTCTCTTACATTGCTGATGTAATCAACGAAATAGCCAATCGCCCCGTGCGCTTTGCTGAAACTGCCGCCCCGGCAGGCAACAAAGTAAGTTTCAAGGTCACCCTCGGCATCATGCCCGATTACGCCCACCAGGGCAAAGGCATCAAAATAGATGCCGTGCACAAAGACCGTCCCGCACACACCGCAGGCATCCAGGCAGGCGACCTCATCCTGCGCTTAGGCGACTACGACACCCTCACCATGCAGGACTATATGGCCGCCCTCGCAAAATTCAACAAAGGCGACACCACCACCGCCACCATCCAACGGGGCAACAAAACCCTCACCCTCACTATAAAATTCTAAAATCGCTTCGCACCCCCTACGGGCATGGCCATATATTAAATATTTTTCATATTCATTGTTT
>JANWXI010000014.1 GCA_025057415.1 Chitinophagales bacterium | reverse complement strand
AGATTTCTCCGCTCCGCCTGTTTGTGAGGGAAATACAACTATCTTCACTAATCAAACAACAAATCCATACAATACCAACATCTTCTCATACCACTGGAATTTCGGGGACGGCAATACCTCTACACAACAAAACACTTCCCACACGTATGCGGCAGACGGCACCTACCATGTTAAACTTGTGCTTAACTACGGTAATAATTGTGCAGACAGTTTAACCAAACCCGTTACCGTTCACAACAAGCCGGTGGCCGACTTTACTGTAAATGATGTATGTAACACAGGTACCGTGCAGCCCACAAATAACTCCCAGTCGCTCATCGGTACTTACACATACCTGTGGACTTTCGGTGACGGTACCTCCTCAACCCTGGCGAACCCGACACACACCTATTCGCTCAGCAACACCTATCTCATTACGCTTGTTGTCACCACCAATTTTAATTGTAAAGATACCCTATCGCATCCGGTTAATGTTATCATGGGTACAAACCTTGATTTTACCGCTCCTGCCGTTTGCGAGGGCAACCCAACTTTATTCACCAACCAAACAGCCAATCCATACAACACAAACATTCAATCATACCACTGGAATTTTGGGGACGGCAACACATCCAATGCTCAAAACCCCTCACACACATACGGCAGCGATGGAACTTACCAGGTAAAACTTGTGTTGCAATATGGCAACAACTGCGCAGATAGTTTAACAAAACCGGTTGTAGTGCATGACAAGCCAGTAGCTTCCTTTACCAGCGATAGTGTTTGCCATGGCCAAGCCACAACACTGACGAGCACTTCCACTCCAGCCAATAACATACAAAATCACTGGTGGCACTTCGGTGACGGAGGCACAGCTCAAGGTGCAACGGTACAACACACCTATCCCGCTGCCGGAAATTACGCAGCAACGCTCATGGTAGCCACCGCACAATCATGTTATGATACCGCCACCGGCAACGTCTATGTGATGCCCCTTCCGCCGGTGTCATTTACGGCTGCCCCGGTTTGCCCCGGAAATGCCACCACATTTATTAACCTGACGGATACTACCACTCACCCTTACACGCTTTCGCAATGGAGTTTCGGAGATGGCAACACTGCCTCAGCTTTTTCAGGTTCACACCAGTATGCATCCAGTGGTACTTACAGCGTCACACTCCAAATGCAATTTGTGATGGGTTGCGCGAACAGCGTTACACAAAATGTAACCGTTTTTGCCTCGCCTTCTGTAAGTTCTACCGTTACGAATGTATCTTGTTACGGCGGTAGTAACGGAGCTATCCAGCTCACTCCGCAAAGCGGACAAATACCTTTCCAATACAACTGGAGCAATAATTTACAAACAGAAGATTTGAACGGCATTTCTGCCAATACCTATACGGTTACCTTTACCGATGCTAACCAATGTACCGGCTCTGCGAGTTACACTGTAAACGAGCCGCCCATGCTTCAGTTATCACTTTCTGCGCAGGAGATTACCTGCCACGGTTACAGCGATGGCGCCATTGCAGTAAATCTTACAGGTGGCACTCCGGGATATTCATTTGCCTGGAACAACGGCTCAAACTCGGCTAACCTTTCACAAATCGGCCCGGGATATTATTCTATAACCGTAACCGATGCGAATGGTTGCACCGTAACAGACCAAACAACCCTGCAAAACCCGCCACCGCTTACCATATTACTTAATCCGATTGATAGTGTACGCCTCGGGCAGCACGTGCAACTAAACGCCTCTGCCATAAACGGAAACGTCACTACCTGGTTGTGGACCCCTGCCGATTATCTGTCATGTACCGATTGTCCCGACCCTCTTGCCGCCCCATACCAGGATTTCATTTACACGGTAACTGCCTATGACGAAAAAGGTTGTACCGATACAGCACAAGTACGCATCATCGTCATAAGCGATGGTATTATATTTGTTCCTAATGTGTTTACGCCCAATGGCGATGGGGTAAACGATTACTTTGAAGTATATGGCAACAAAGAGGCGTGGAAACACTTCCATGTGGCTATCTTTAACCGCACCGGAGAAAAAGTATATGAGAGCAACGATATGTATTTCCGGTGGGACGGCTCATACAAAGGTGTACAGCAGGCGCCTCAGGTATTTGTTTACTTGATTAACCTGGTGTATTTGAATAACCGCAGCGAGGAAATGTTTAAGGGCAGCGTTACCTTGATGCGCTGAATCTCTTTTTAAAACTTTTCGCGATACACGGCATCGCGCTGATATACTTCGCGCAGAATTGCCTTGTCGGCATCACTCAGCACAATTCCCCGGCGCTCCATTACCCTTGTCGCCACTTCTATGGCCTTATCAAACGTAAAGGTGCGCAGCCATTGAGCGCCTCCCCACGAAAATGACGGAATGAATTTAGGAGGAAAATCTCCGCCAAATATATTAGCGCTTACGCCTACTACCGTACCGGTATTGAACATGGTATTGATGCCGCTCTTGCTATGGTCACCCATGAAAAGCCCGCAAAACTGCAAGCCGGTGCTAACGGACTTATTTTCGGCATAACTGAAAATTTCCACAATACCATAATTGTTTTTCAGGTTGCTGTTGTTGGTATCGGCACCGAGGTTGCACCATTCGCCTATCACCGAGTTTCCCAAAAATCCATCATGTGCTTTGTTGCTGTATCCAAACATTACAACGTTGTTTAACTCTCCGCCCGCCTTGCAATGTGGACCCAGAGTGGTGGCTCCATATACTTTCGCACTCATTTTGAGCGTGCCGTGTTCACACAGGGCAAATCCACCCCGTATGGCACAACCCTCCATAACCTCTGCATGATGCCCGATGTAAATGGGGCCGTTTTTTGTATTCAGGATACTCGCCTCTACCACTGCTCCTTCCTCCAGAAATATTTCCGTTTCAGACCCGATTACCGTATTGGTGCTGCTTATTTTTTGTGAGGTCCGCCCGCTTGTGATTAGCCGGAAATCATCTTTCAGGGCGGTGTGGTTCATAGAAAATATATCATATATGTTTTTGAGCTGTATGACCGGATGCGCATACGGTATATGCGTGAAGCCACGTGCAATTCCCTCGTAGTTTTCGTAGTTGAGGTGTTGTTTTTCTGATTTAAAAGCGATGAGCATATTATGGCTCATCAATGCCTGCATGGCGCCCAGCCCCCGGATGGCATCGAGCAGTTTCTCATCAGGCAATATACTGCCATTTATGTACAGAGTACCCTCTGCATCGGGACATGCAGCATACTTAGAAGTCAGATAGTGTTCTGTCAGGGAGTGGGCTTTTGCCTGCAGGCATCTCTCCCATTTTTCGCGAATGGTGAGGATACCCAGGCGAATATCTGCCACCGTACGCGTATAGGTGAAAGGCAGCAAGCGTTGCCGGATAGGTAACGGGTCAAACAGCACGAAGTTCATGCCGTAAAGATGAGAAATAACGGAAATTAAAAACCCCCTTGCGGGGGTTTCTTTACTGTTTGTTTTCCTCGTTAGAGGCAGTTGCCTTAGATTTCTTAGTGTATTTTTTCTTGAACTTGTCAATACGACCAGCCGTATCAACATATTTCATTTTACCGGTATAAAACGGATGGCTTTCGTTGGAGATTTCCAATTTTATAAGCGGATATTCTTTGCCGTCTTCCCAAACGATGGTCTCTTTGGTATTAGCAGTGCTTTTGCCCAACCACGCCTTGTCTAAGGATATATCCTTGAATACCACCAAGCGGTAATTGGTCGGGTGTATGTCTTTTTTCATGATTGCGAAATTTTAAGGGCGGCAAATATAGCATTATGTAACAGAATTGCAAAACGTGCAAAACTCAAAGCTAAATGTAGCGCCCGTAATCCCTATACAAGCAGCATCTCAACATACATCGAATTAGTACTTGTGTATGCGGATGAAACAATCCATTCAATATACACCACACCCTCTTGTGTTACCGCACATGAAAGTTATGTGAACTTCGGCAATATGCCGTAAAAAGCGAATGTTACAACAATAAAAGCTGTTATAACCGTCTGTTACTTCGCCAAACTGGCGCGGATTATGTTCAGCGCTCCGCCAGCTTTAAACCACTCAATTTGTTGTTCGTTGTAAGAGTGCGATACCTCAAAACTCTCCGTAGTGCCATCTGAATGTGTGAGGCGAACAGTGAGATTTTTGCCCGGAGCAAACGTAGTGAGGCCGAGAATGTCTATCACATCGTCCTCCTGTATTTTATCATAATCTTCTTTGTTAACAAACGTAAGTGCGAGCATGCCCTGTTTTTTAAGGTTTGTTTCATGAATGCGGGCAAATGACTTAACCAGAATAGCGCGCACTCCCAGGTGACGTGGCTCCATGGCGGCATGTTCGCGGCTTGAACCCTCCCCGTAGTTTTCATCACCCACCACTACCGAACCTATGCCGGCGGCTTTGTATGCGCGCTGCACTTTGGGTACTTCATCATATTGTCCCGTGAGTTGATTTTTCACGGAGTTGGTTTTGTTATTAAAGTAATTGACTGCACCGATGAGAAGGTTGTTGCTGATGTTGTCTAAATGGCCGCGGTATTTGAGCCAGGGACCTGCCATAGAAATATGGTCGGTTGTGCACTTTCCTTTTACTTTAATGAGCAGACGTAAGCCGAATAGGTCAGTGCCCTCCCAGGCGGGGAACGGCTCAAGCAACTGGAGGCGGTCAGAAGTGGGGGAAACGATCACTTCAACTTTACTGCCGTCTTCGGCTGGTGCCACATAACCGTTATCTTCCACGGCAAAACCTTTCACAGGCAGCTCATCGCCCACGGGCGGGTCTAATTTTACCTGCTCTCCCTTTTCATTTACCAGTGTATCGGTGATGGGGTTAAAGGTCAAATCTCCTGCAATGGCAAGGGCTGTGGTAATTTCGGGCGATGCCACAAAGGCATACGTGTTGGGGTTACCGTCCTGGCGGGCAGCAAAGTTTCGGTTAAAAGAATGAACGATGGTGTTCTTTTCTTTCTTATCAGCGCCCGCCCTTGCCCACATACCGATGCAAGGCCCGCATGCGTTGGCGTAAACCGTGGCTCCTATTTTATTGAATACTTCAATAAACCCGTCGCGTTCAATGGTGTAACGTATCTGTTCAGAGCCGGGCGTGATGCTGAACTCGGCTTTTGCTTTCAGATTTTTTTCAACCGCCTGCCTTGCCAGTGAAACGGCACGCGAAATGTCTTCATAAGAAGAGTTGGTACAACTGCCAATAAGACCCACTTTTACTTCGGTAGGCCAATTGTTTACAGCAGCAGCTTCTTTCATTTTAGAAATTGGGGTAGCGAGGTCGGGCGTAAACGGACCGTTGATATGCGGCTCAAGCTCGCTCAAGTTAATCTCAATAAGCTGGTCAAAATACTTTTCGGGGTTGGCGTACACTTCGGGGTCAGCGGTAAGGTGCTCCTTTACGGAGTCGGCCGCTTCAGCCACATCGGCACGTCCGGTGGCAATGAGGTAACGGCGCATGCTGTCGTCATAGCCAAAGGTAGAGGTAGTAGCGCCTATTTCGGCACCCATGTTGCAAATGGTCCCTTTACCGGTACAACTCATGGCTAAGGCGCCTTCACCAAAATACTCTACTACGGCGCCTGTGCCGCCTTTAACAGTCAGAATGCCAGCCACTTTGAGAATTACATCTTTGGGAGAAGTCCAGCCGTTCAGTTTTCCGGTGAGTTTTACACCGATGAGTTTAGGCCATTTCAGTTCCCAGGGTAGCCCGGCCATAACATCGCAGGCATCTGCACCGCCCACGCCAATGGCTATCATTCCGAGTCCGCCAGCGTTTACGGTGTGGCTATCGGTGCCTATCATCATTCCACCCGGGAAGGCATAATTCTCCAGAATAATCTGGTGGATAATACCAGCGCCGGGTTTCCAGAAACCGATACCGTACTTATTAGAAACGGAGGCCAGAAAGTCATACACCTCCTTGTTTCCGGAGATGGCCGCCGCCAGGTCAGTTTTAGAGCCATCTTTGGCAGTAATGAGGTGGTCGCAATGAACCGTGGTAGGCACTGCCACCCGCGGACGACCCGCCTGCATAAACTGTAAAAGCGCCATTTGGGCAGTGGCGTCCTGCATGGCTACACGGTCGGGTGCAAAATCAACATAGCTCTTGCCGCGCTCAAAGTCAGCTATTTGCTGCTGGGCATGCAGGTGTGTGTAAAGAATTTTTTCCGTAAGCGTGAGGGGGCGTTTCAGCACAGAGCGCACAGCCGCCATCCGGGAAGGTAACTCGGCATATACCTTCCGTATCATATCAATATCAAATGCCATTGTAGAAGGATTAAATGTTAACGATTATAATCGGGGGACAAATGTAAGATGTTTTCGCAGAGGTGATAAAACCTGTATATGAACAAGCAGCGTTTAACCTTATCAAACACACAATATTTCCTCCAGCCCTTTCACCTCTATTTGCAACTGCTCCAGTGAATCGCGCACCCGATGTACCACACTGTTTTTTAATCCTTTCAGATTATCGGTGCCTGCTGCTGATGGTATGCCTGTTTTTTCTAAAAGCCACAAAGCCCCATAGATTAAACTATAAGGAACCGGCAGAAACAGCGGTGTAACTCCCAAACTGCGCCCAACCAGCTGATAAAACTCTCGCATCGTATATGCCCTTTCGGTTGCAATCGTGAGGATACCTGTGGCGCGCTGGTCAATACTTTTGGCGATGGCTTTCACTAAATCTTCAATAGCCACTACCTGCACGGGCTGGCGGCCACCGTCTATGATGGGCACAATACGCGAGCGCTTCAGTGCATCGCTGATGCGTTTATAAAGCCCCGCGCTACCAATCACTAAACCCGGCCTGATGACCAACCCTCCGTGAGTCAGCACACTCCTCTCACAAGCCCTTTTCTGCAGACCATACACAGATGTAGCACCTTCATGCGCAGAAAGCGAGGATAGAAATACAAAATGCACCCCCGCGGCTCCACAGCTTGCAGCCAGCGCGCCTGCCATCTTTACGTTGATTTCGTATGCATTTTTATTGCGTGGGCTATACGGCATGTATGCAGTATGTACCAGAGCATCCAAGCCCGCCACAGATGGTATGTTATGGGTGTCCTTCAGCTCAAACTTGCGGGTGTTCTCCCCTCGGGGCTTTCGCACCCAACGCTGTACAGTGTCGCCCCGTGCCTCTAAGTAAGCAGCCAGTTGCGACCCTATAAACCCATTTGCCCCCGTTATGGCTACGCGCACGCAACAAATATAATTACATAACTTCTGCAACTTCCTATCAGCGTAAAACTGCCCGTTTTGGTGACAGTAATAAAACTGATTGATATAGGCGTATATATACTCCGTAAAAAAACCAACCACGCAAATACATTGCGTTATGGCTGAAAAACATTTCAGTTAAAACCGTTTAATGTACTTTAATTTAATACGACATTTTTACTCTTCACAAATATTCTCAAATCATCGGGATAAATTTATACTATGATAACTTAACCACTACTTCAATCATTTTTTTCATTATGGGGTGCCCCCGCTGCGGCGCGCTCGTACCTCACGCGCCGCAGCGGGGTGGGGCGTGCTACGGGGTACGCTGTCGCTTCCGCCGCGCCCACGCGTTGATTGTTTATCAGCGGTGCGGGCGCGGCCGCTTCGCTGCGCTCGCGCCCTACGCATCCCTCACCCGATTGCAGAGGAGTAATAGGGCGAAAAGTCGTTTGACTACTATTGTTTCTAGTCACAATTCTACTCTTCTCCGCGCCCATGCCTGCAGTACGGGCGCGCAAAAAAGTAGTTGCCAGAAGGCTGCAAGATGCTTTACCTTTTCTTATATGGATGATGTAATTTTTTAATCGAGATTGCCGGGTGAGGGATGCGAGCGGAAAGCCCGCAGCCCGCGCCCGCGCTTTTAGCGCGGGCGCGGCGAGGACTTGGAGCGGGTCAGCCCGACCCCGCTGCTGCACACAGATCTGCGGAGCACAGCAGCGGGGGCACCCCATAACAAACAACAAAAATCAGTAAAATTAATTGCCACATTGTGTTATAAGTAAATGCAATAAAACACAAAAGATAATACACAAAGATTCAAACTAACCGGTAGTATTCCGAATTTTTATTCTGACTCCTTCCTCAAAAAATTGAGTAACCTGTAACTTTTATGCCGTTGGTGCGTAAAAACAGGTAATCAAAGGCATCGGAACCTGCCTGCGATATACAAGGAACACGGGGTTGAAGGGATAAAAGACACACTAAAGACCACCCCAATATGAAAACCCCAATAATCACACTCACACTACTAGTAGCCAACCTGGCATGGGCAACCCAGGACAAAAAGACCGTGCAACTTCGCCTGCAGTCATCCACTACAGGCCAACTGGATCAAACCACAATTTACTTTGACCACGCCATCAATCCGAATTATGTTTATCTGGAAGATGCGCAAAAAACTTTCAGCGGTGTAGCGGGTGTGCCTGTTTTGTGGAGTGTCACTTCTGATAACACTCCCTGCTCTATAAACGGTATCGGTACACTTTATCAAACCGAGGTAGTTGCTATCGGAGCAGATGTCGACCAAACGGATCAATATTTCATCATCCCGATGTTACTGGACAACTTTGACCCGACATCTATCATTCGCCTGGAGGATAAATTAAACGGGACTTTCCACGACCTGCGCAGTGGCGCTTACACTACCACGCTGGATGCCAACGAGCCAACTACAGGACGTTTCTTTTTGCATGTTTCTACTCCGGCTTCCTTCTCATCAACGAATGCCGGCTGCAGCGATAATAATGGCTCTATCACCGTGCAGGTTGACAACTCCATTACCTGGACGTACTGCAATTTGTACGACACGCAAAACAACCTTATAGGGTCACATACTAATGTAAATTCAACCGTGACGTTTACTTCATTACCCAGCGGTGAATACATGTTGCTGCTAAGCTATAACGGTTATACGGTAACTCGTCCGTTCAGCGTAAGCGGTATTGTTGTTACTGCCAATATTCAGGTATCTGATCATGAAGTTACAATAGGCGAGGAGATTGATTTTCACGCCCTGGCACAAAATGCCAATCAGTTTGAATGGGACTTTGGCGACGGCACTCTCATCTACGGTGTTGCCAACCCTACTATTGCTTACTATGAACCCGGCACTTACACCGTTAAAATGAAAGCTTCTAACCAGTATGGCTGCATGGACCAAACTACAACCACAGTATTTGTGAATGAAATTACCTCCGGCACAAACGATGTAGAAAACAACAATGTGCGTATTCAAGTGACTGGTAAAACAATTACGGTATTTGCCAATAACACACAGCTGACACGGTTAAATGTGTACGGTTTAGATGGCCGCCTTGCATCACAATCAACGGCTGAGTCAAATGCACACTCTGTGCAACTTGATCATCTCACAAACGGAGTGTATCTGGTAGAAATTACCGGTGAAAATCTTCGCGAAGTAAAGAAAGTACAACTCATCCACTGATATCAAAATACTATCTTCAAACAAAACAGCCCACTCTGGGAAAGAGGGGCTTTTTGTTTTTTGTACAATATCCTGCACAGATTATATTTTCATTAAAAATAGTGGAAAACTTAAATTTATAGGGCGAAAAGCACGTTATTTACCTGCGATATGTTGTGGATACGGTCAAAAGCGTATATGATTTAAAATTTTTGTACTGCAGAATTCGTTATTATCGCAGTTATGGCAACGAAAAAAAGCTTACGAGCAACATACGTGATGCTGCTGGCATATTTGTGTAGTTGCACAAGTGGCATTTTCGCCCAAACTTCTTACTTCTCCTCGCACCAGGGAGTTGACCCGGTGATTGCAGCTCTGGACAGCATGAGCAACTCCCTGTTCACACGCGATAAATTTTTCGTCAGCGATGCGCAGGTAGTCAAGAGCATCCTGCTCACCCCCGACCAGGTGCCTCACTATACTGATGCTCAGATTACCGAAAAGATGAAACAAATACCTGCTGAGTTTCCGCTTACGTACAACAGCGCCGTGAAGCCATTTTTAGAAACCTTTGCCTACAAACGCAGGGGGCTGATGAGCCGATGCTTAGCGAATGCCCAGGTTTATTTCCCACTGTTTGAAGAGATCTTAGACAAGCACGGCTTGCCTTTAGAGTTAAAGTACCTTCCGGTAATCGAATCGGCATTTAACCCCATTGCTGTGTCGCGTGCCGGCGCTACCGGACTATGGCAACTGATGTACACCACCGGGCAGATGTACGGGGTACATGCCGATACATACGTGGATGAGCGCAGAGATCCCCGCAAAGCCACCGAGGCAGCCGCAGCATACCTGAAGGATCTTTACAAAATGTATGGCGACTGGGCTTTGGTACTTGCTGCATATAACTCCGGACCCGGTAATGTAAACAAAGCCATTGTACGCGCAGGCGGCATTAAAAACTTCTGGGCCATCATGCACTACCTGCCGGCTGAAACACGCAACTACGTGCCCAGTTTTATTGCTGCGCTATACGTACTGCACTACCACAAAGATTTTAAAATCCTTCCCCAGACACCACGCTACGACCTTTATGCCATTGATACCGTAATGTTCAGAGGTAAGGTAACACTCAAACACATCGCCTCGGTACTCGGTATCGGTGAGGATGAACTGCAATTCATCAACCCTTCGCTGAAACGCGGTATTGTACCGTATGTAGAGAGCGGTTTTCCGCTGAACTTACCCGTAAAGTGCGTTGCCTCATTCATTGCAAATGAAAAAACCATACTGAACGATACTTCTATCTACTATGCTGATACCGAAGCAATCATTGCTGCATCGGCACCCAAGGTAATTTACTACAAAGTGCGCAAAAACGAAACGATAACCCAGATTGCCTCTAAACACGGTGTGGCAGTTGCTTCTATCAAAAAATGGAACGGGTTGCGGAGCACAAAACTATACCACGGTCAAAAACTGAAAATTTACTTGCCGCAAACCAATCCCGCTATCATCAACAATACTTATGCTCAGGCATTCGCACCGCGTATACTCGAGAAGGACACAACCCTCCTGCCTGACATTCATACAGAATTGGAACATAATGAGCCGGCAGAGGAGGAACAAACCACTGAAAACGCAAGCGAAACTGAAGCAGAAACAGTTTCAACCGAACAGAAACCCCGCTGCGTGTTACATGTGGTACAACCCGGTGATACCCTGTGGAGTATATCACAGCGTTATCAGGGAGTTACTGTTGAAAAAATAAAAGCCGATAACTCTCATATTAGCTCACGCCCCATCCGGGTGGGTGATGTATTGAAAATATTTCTGTAATCCCGCCGGCAAGTTTTTTACTTTGTTTCATTACTGGCAGACATTTTTACCGGCATTATGCGCGGGGTAGTATCCTCACTCGGTGCATTGGCACGGCGCCTGCAACCATTCTTGTTGCGCGGGGCGATGTTTCTGTTAGCAGGGTTTCTCATATTTCTATCGCTGAATGTGATTTTCCCCTTGCCTCCGCCGCCCGAGTATTCTACCATCATCCTCGATCACAGTGGAGATATGGTACACGCTTTTCTTACTACAGACGAGAAATGGCGATTCAAAACCGAGCTGCACGAGGTTTCACCGCTTTTGCGCAAAACGATTTTGCACAAAGAAGACAAATACTTCTACTACCATCCCGGTGTGAATCCGGTTTCAGTATTGCGCGCGCTGGTAATGAACGCTCTTCGCGGTAAGCGCACATCCGGCGCCTCTACCATCACCATGCAGGTGGCGCGCCTGCTGGAACCGCGCCGGCGCACTTATGTCAGTAAAATTATTGAAATGTTCAGGGCATTTCAACTGGAGTGGAAATACACCAAAGACGAAATTTTACAACTCTACCTCAATAAAATACCCTACAGCGGCAACATCGAAGGGGTAAAGAGCGCCTCATGGCTATACTTTAATAAAAATCCCGACCACCTCTCGCTGGCCGAAATCACGGCATTGAGTATCATCCCCAACCGCCCCACCTCGCTGAAACCGGGCGAGCGAAATGACCTGATTACTGAAGAACGTAACCGTTGGCTGCTCCGTTTTGAGAAAGATGGACTGTTTGATAAAACCGTCATTGCCGATGCGCTGGCAGAACCCTTAACCGTGAGCCGGAAACCCGCGCCGCGCTACGCCCCTCACTTCTCATATAGAGTGAGAAATTTATATAAAAAAGATATAATACAAACCTACCTGCAGTTGCAAACTCAGCAAAAAATCGAAAAACTCGTAAGCGATTATGTAACGCCGTTGCGTGCCTTGAACATACATCACGCTGCGGTGGTGGTGATTGACAACCGCACCCACGGCGTGGTAGCGTATGTGGGCTCTGCAGATTTTTTTGACCAGACCGACGGCGGACAGGTAAACGGAGCGGCTGCCGTGCGCCAACCGGGCAGTACCCTCAAACCACTCATCTATGGCCTTTGCATGGATGCAGGATTACTTACTCCCAAGCAGGTAATTACAGATGTGCCTATCAATATAAACGGGTACGCCCCCGAAAATTTTGACAGTAAATACAACGGATATGTTACGGTGGAATTTGCCCTGGAAAACTCGCTCAATATCCCGGCCGTGAAATCGCTGCATGCTCTTGGTAAAGATGTGATGATTGAAAAACTCATCGCCTGCGGTTTCGGGCAGATAAAGGCACGCAAAGAACATCTCGGTCTCAGTTTGGCGCTTGGCGGGTGCGGAGCCACTCTGGAAGAATTAACTGCATTGTATTCGGTGTTGGCAAACGAAGGGCGATATTTGCCGATACGTTTCGCCAAAACCACCGATACCTCTTCGGGCTACTTGCAGATTCTCAGCCACTCTGCAGCATTCATGATTACGGAAATACTCGCCAAAACCACAAGGCCTGATATGCCCGCCTCGTGGATGAGCAGCGCGCACACCCCCCGCATTGCCTGGAAAACGGGCACGAGCTACGGCCGAAGAGATGCGTGGAGCATTGGTTACAACCGCAACTATACGGTAGGAGTATGGGTGGGGAATTTCTCCGGAGAGGGAGTACCGGAATTGACCGGCGCCTCTATTGCTACGCCTTTGTTGTTCAAAATATTCAATACGATTGATTACAACTCCACTGCCAAATGGTATGAGATGCCGCGCGAATGTGGCATTCGCCTGGTTTGTTCTGCCACAGGTATGCCACCCAATGAATTTTGCCATGCCACGGTGATGGATTACTTTTTACCGCTCGTTTCACCTAACACCATTTGTACACATGAAATCAGCGTGGCTGTAAGCGCAGATGAAAAGATATCCTACTGTAAAAATTGCTTGCCCCCTGCCGGTTACAAAGAAAAACTATACCCAAACATTTTGCCCGAAATGCAGCGATACTATGATGAAAACCACATCGCATACGTGCGTATTCCGCCGCACAACCCCGATTGCGAAATTATTTCTCAAAATCAAGCCCCGCAAATCGTTTTTCCGGTTAATGGTACTGAATACCTCATTAGTAAAAATAATCCCGAGCCGCTGCAACTGAAATGCAATACGCCTTCTGATGTGCACGAAGTTTATTGGTATATCAACGACCGGCTCCTTCAAAAAAGCAAAGCCGGGGCTGCAATGTTTTTTACTCCCGCTGAGGGAGAGCAAAAAATTTCGTGCACCGACTCAAAGGGGCGCACGACCCACATCCGTATTACCGTTAAGTACGTTGACTATTAGTATTAACGCCCCGCAAATCGTTTGAATATTACTGTGGCATTATGCCCGCCAAAACCAAAGCCGTTGCTGAGCGCTACATTTACCGTGCGGTGTTGCGGTGCATTGAAAGTGAGGTTCAGATTGTTGTCAATTTCGGGATCATCGGTAAAGTGATTGATGGTGGGGGGTATAGTGTTATGTTTTATTGCTAAAATGCTGGCAACGGCTTCTATGGCGCCAGCTGCACCCAGCAGGTGTCCGGTCATACTTTTGGTAGCCGATATATTCAGCTTATAGGCATGCTCGCCAAAAACTTTTTTGATGGCAAGTAACTCTGCCACATCACCCAACGGAGTGGAGGTGCCATGGGTGTTGATGTAATCCACTTCTTCGGGTTTCATGCCGGCATCTTCCAGAGCAAAGCGCATTACATTGGCTGCGCCCACTCCTTCGGGGTGCGGAGCCGTAAGGTGATGCGCGTCAGCGCTCAAGCCACCGCCTGCCAATTCGCAATAAATTTTTGCTCCGCGCGCAAGCGCGTGTTCCATCTCTTCGAGAATGATACAGGCGCCCCCCTCTCCCATCACGAAACCATCGCGGTCCTTATCGTAAGGACGCGAAGCAGTGGCCGGAGAGTCGTTGCGCTCACTAAGCGCCCGCATGGCGTTAAAGCCGCCCACACCACCGGGGCTGATGGGAGCTTCGGACCCGCCGGTGACCAGCACATCGGCTTTGCCAAGGCGTATGAGGTTAAATGCATCTATCAAGGCAATATTGGAGGATGCGCATGCCGCTACCGGGGCAAAATTCGGACCGCGAAAACCGTACTTCATACTGATGTGCCCTGCGGCAATATCAATAATCATTTTTGCCACGTAAAACGGATTGAACCGCGGTGTGCCATCGCCTTTTGCATACGCGATGATTTCTTCATGAAACACATCCAGTCCGCCAATGCCCGATGCCCATATCACTCCCACACGATCTTTATTCACTTTTTCAACATCTATACCGCTGTCTTTAATGGCCTCCTCGCTGCAAGCCATAGCGTATTGGGCAAAGCGGTCCAGCCGCTTCACTTCTTTGCGGTCAATATACAGGGTAGGGTCAAAATTTTTGACCTCACAGGCAAAACGGGTGCGAAACTTTTCGGTATCAAATCGGGTAATTGGCCCGGCGCCGCTAACGCCTGCCAGCAAATTTTTCCAAAATTCCTCAACGGTATTTCCGATAGGTGTAAGGGCTCCCAAACCGGTTACGACTACGCGCTTTAATTCCATGCGGTAAAAGTAGAATTTCAGAGAAATTTTTAATGTGTTTACATAAAAACATTATCTGACATACGATAGACAATAACCTTAGTTATGTTTTATGTCGTATTCATTCTAAAAAAATTTTATGAGGGTTACAGAACTTACTTTCAATCAATCGCTGAAAAAAGAAAACACAACCCCGATACTTCAAGAATTCAAATTTTGCTCACTTAAAACTAAACGCCTGCTTCAATTATTTTTTTTTAGGGGGTGCCCCCGCTGCCAAGCAATGCAAGGCAGCGGGGTCGGGCTTGCTACGGGGTACGCATTCGCTTCCGCCCCGCCCGTGTGTTGTTTTATTTTCAAAGGTACGGGCGCGGCCGCTTCGCTGCGCTCGCGCCCTTCGCATCCCTCACCCGATTAAAGAGGAGTGGTTAGACCTTTCGATTAAAAATTATACCGCCTCGCCTAAGCATTTTTAGTACAGCAACCGAACTTTGATAGTGTGTTTTACATCCTTCAGCAGCGCAAATGCCTCGCGTGAAAGCTGCGTATCCACATCCAACACTACATAACCTATTTCATCGTTTGTTTTGAGGTACTGACCTAATATGTTGATGCCATGCGTAGAGAGACGGGAGTTTATCTCGCCCAATACGCCCGGTACATTGCGGTGAATATGCAAAATGCGGTGTGTGTTATCCTGCATGCTGAGATTGAGCGGGGGTATGGAGTGTGACCCGTTGGTGCTGCCCTTTTCAAGGTAGTTGAGGAGCTTGGCGGTCACGTCAAGGCCGATGTTGTGTTGTGCCTCCTCGGTACTGCCTCCGATATGGGGTGTGAGGATCACGTTGGGAATGTTTTGCAACACAGATGTAAAAACCGCGCCGTTTTTTTCCGGTTCTTCCGGAAACACATCAATGGCTGCGCCGCTCAGGTGACCGCTGAGCAGCGCCTCGCGCAGCGCGTGCAGGTCCACTACATCGCCCCGGCTGTAGTTGATGAGGATGGCTCCTTTACGCATATCGGTAATAGCGCCCGCGTTAATAAGATTGCGCGTGCCGGGACCACCGGGGACATGTAGCGTCACCACGTGGCTTCTGCGCAGTACATCCCTAAGGGAACGCATTTGCTTTGCGTTGCCGTGCGGCAACTTGGGTTCTATATCGTAATAAATCACATCCATTCCCATGGCCTCTGCCAAAACACTCACTTGCGAACCGATGTTGCCGTAGCCAACAATGCCCATAGTTTTACCGCGCAGTTCAAAGCATCCTTTCGCGTCCTTCAGCCACACGCCATCGTGAGCAGCTTTGTTCTTGTCGGGTATTTTGCGTATGAGCATGATGCTAAGCCCGATAACCAACTCGGCCACGCTGCGCGTATTGGCATGCGGCGCATTGAAAACGGCCACACCGTGTTGCGTAGCCGATTTCAAGTTCACCTGGTTCACTCCTATACAGTAACAACCTATGCCTAATAACCTGTCGGCTCTGTTGAGTACTTTTTCCGTTATCTGCGTCTTGCTGCGAATGCCCAGCAGGTGTACGTCCCGTATTTCCTGCATGAGCGTCCGTTCATCGAGCGCAACCGGCAGACGCTTAACCTGATGATAACCGGCATCGTAAAACTCCTGCACTGCTACCTCGCTGATATTTTCGAGCAGCAGTATTTTTATTTTGTCTTTGGGATATGATGTAACTGGTTTTGACATAAAGCAAATATGTTTTTTACATACGGCACAATTCCTCTTTTGCCACAATAAACTCCTGCCAGATTTCGCGAACTACTTCGGCAGCCGGTTTTATTTGCCGCACCAACGATGCAACCTGCCCGATTTCCAGCTCGCCTTCCTGAAGGTCGCCTTCAAACATTCCTCTTTTGGCACGTGCGCGACCCAGTATTTGTATTAACTCTTCTTTGGTGGCGCCGCGGTCTTCGGCTTCCTGTATTCGTTGCTGAAACTGATTTTTGACCAAACGCACGGGTACAACTTTTTTCATGCAAAGGAGCGTGTCGCCCTCCTGTAAGCTGATTACTTTTTGTTTGAAGTTTTCATGAGCCGATGATTCCGGGGTGGCAACAAAGCGCGTACCGATTTGCACGCCTTCGGCACCGAGAGCCATGGCTGCCAGCATGCCTCGCCCGGTGGCAATACCCCCGGCGGCTATCAACGGCAGCGTGGTGGCTGCCCGGACCTGCGGTATGAGAACCATCGTGGTGGTTTCTTCGCGACCATTGTGCCCGCCTGCCTCGAAACCCTCACACACCACTGCATCGCAGCCCGCTTCCTCTGCCTTTTTTGCAAATTTGGATGAGGATACCACATGTACCACTTTTATACCGTGTTGTTTCAGGTGTCCGGTCCAGGTTTTCGGATTTCCAGCGCTGGTAAACACCACAGGCACCTTTTCATCAATAATAATCTGAATGTGTTTATCTATATCCGGATAAAGCAACGGAACATTAACAGCAAAGGGTTTTGCGGTTGCGGCTTTGCATTTCCGGATATGCTCCTGCAAAATGTGAGGATACATACTTCCGCTACCAATGATCCCCAGCGCTCCTGCGTTGCTCACAGCCGAGGCGAGCTCCCACCCGCTACACCAGATCATACCCGCCTGCACGATAGGATACTCAATACCAAATAACTCCGTTACGCGATTTTTCATGCCGCAAGGTTAATGTATTTTCAAAATGCTTCGTATCATTGGGCTGTGCAACTCAATCCGCATAAACTCAAGCAAACGCTTTTTCTCATCCTGTTATTTGCGTTGGGCGGTTTCTTATTTTGGATGCTGCGCAGCTTCATTAGCGCATTTCTGGGTGCGGTTGTTTTTTATGTTTTGCTGCGCAAACCTTACTTCTACCTGACAGAGAAGTCCCGCCGCAGGTGGAACAGACACATTGCGGCATTTTCGCTTATGTTGTTATCGTTTATCGTAATGGTACTGCCTGTGTTGCTTGTCACGCTCATGCTATCCAATAAAATTGGTTTTCTGATACAGCACTACCGCGATGCGCTTATGATCCTGGAGCAATGGAGTGAGTACATAGAAGGTTACCTTGGCGTTAATCTGCTTACGGAAGACACCATCCGCCAGGTCACCACCTTTGTTGCCGATATTTTACCGCGCTTTTTATCCGCAACAGCCGGGTTAGTAACCGATATTTTTGTCTTGTACTTCATCCTTTATTTTATGCTGACCAGCGCCCGGAAATTAGAGGACACAGTGCGCCGTAACATGCCCTTTGATGACGAAAATGACGCCCTCCTGCTCACCGAGTTAAAAAATATGACCGTAAGCAACAGTATTGGCATAGGAATACTTGCCGTATTACAGGCCATTACAGCTTACATCGGTTATCTGGTGTTTGGTGTCAATGAACCGTTTTTCTGGGCTGTTATCACCGGTATCATGAGTGTGTTGCCGGTTGTAGGTACCGCCATCGTGTGGTTGCCGATAGGTATTGTGATGTTTATTGCCGGCAATACCTGGCAGGCAGCAGCTCTGCTGATTTACGGGGCTTTGGTGATTACCAACATTGACAATGTATTCAGGTTTGTCGTGCAAAAAAAGCTGGGGGATGTGCATCCGCTCATAACGTTTTTTGGAGTGGTGTTGGGGCTGAATGTTTTCGGCTTTGTGGGAATCATCTTCGGTCCGCTGCTGATTTCATACTTTATCATATTATTGAAGATTTACAGAAACGAATACATATACAAAAAGTAAATTGATGTTCTTACACGCTTTGCTGTTTATTTTGGGGCTGGGGTTATTGCTGTTGAGCGCCAGGTTCTTTACCCGCGCTGCTGAGAAAATCGGAGCATTTATCGGCTTTCCCGAATTTGTGATTGGCGTATTCATCGTGGGCATCGGCACATCTCTGCCAGAATTAATCTCCGCAATTTTATCTGTACACCACGGCGTATCAGAAATTGTATCGGGAAACGTAATTGGCGCCAATATTTCAAACCTGCTTCTGCTCACGGGTTTAGTAGCCGTCATTAACCGGCAGGATATTGTGCTGGGCAGTAAATACATCTTCATTGACCTGCATTTTCTGTTAGGGGGCTTTTTCATGTTTACACTGTTTTGTGTGGATGGTAAAATCAGCTTTGGCGAAGGCGTTTTCGGCATTATCGGCTTTCTTATATATTCATTTTATTTGATATACAATGAGCGGCAGGAAAACCACGGCAGTACAGCAAGGACGAAGCAATTTCCGGCTTTACAATTTGTCATTTTGGTGGCAGCAGCTACCGGTATATATTTCGGAGCCGAGTTGGTAGTCAATAACCTGGCATCCCTGGCGAAAGATTTGAACATATCCGCTTCCATCGTGGCATTGACTGTGCTCTCGCTGGGTACCACCTTACCGGAATTAGCCGTAAATATCAGCGCCATTCGAGAGGGTAAAGCTGAAATGGCTATCGGCAACGTACTCGGCTCATGTGTTTTTAATGCGATGGGCGTAGCCGGCATTGCCTCAGTTTTCGGGAGTATTGAAGTACCCGCTGCGCTGCAAAATTTTTCGCTTCCCGTGATGTTGAGCGCCGGTTTATTCTTTTACCTTCTCACCCATGACAAGAGGATGTCGCCCTGGGAGGGGGCTTTGTTTGTATTGTTGTACGCATTGTTTATATTTAAAATTACTGTAGCATGAAAGATACTTGCCACAGCCGGCTTTAGCAACCTGAACTATTTTTCACATATAAAATTCTTCGTATGGGATTTTTTGACAAGTTAAAACAGTTGCAGGAATTACAGCAAAAAATGGAGGAAAGCCGCAAGCGCCTTGAGGCGTTAGAGGTAGAGAGCGTAAATGAATACGTAAAAATTGTAGCAACAGGCGACCGCAAAATAAAAAGAGTGGAAATCCTGAAAACTGACGATGTGGCTGCTTTGCAACACCAACTGACGGCAGCTCTGAACGATGTGCTCGCCAAAGCAGATAGTGCTATGCAGCAAGAGATGAAAGGGTACTTGCCAAATCTCCCGGGTCTTGGTTAATTTGGCGCATCGTGAATACCTCCCGGATTGACATAGCCAACATGGTGTTGATGGTACTGGCTGCCATGGCAGCTTATGTGTTGCCTTTTGAAGTATTTCTGTTTTCGTATGCCGTGCTCGGACCCTTGCATTACCTTACCGAAATAAGCTGGCTGCACCAGCGCGGATACTTTACCACAGGCAAAAAAGATTACTACTGGCTGTTAATTCCCTGCATCATTCTTACCATCGTATCACTGGTTTACATGCTGAAAGACACAGCGGGCTTTAACCGCGCATACGAGTGGATGCATGGAGTAATCGGGCCGAGGGGTTTCAGCATAACCCAGGCCCTTATTTTCGGCACGTTTGCCGGTTCACTGGCGCTGGTATGGCTCAAAGATTGGGTGTACAAGGCCATCTTCCTCATGGCGGCTTTTTTGGTGGGGTTTGCCCTAATGCATGAAAAACCGTTTATATATATTTTCGGAATTTTCCTGCCTACGCTGATCCATGTTTTCATTTTTACCGGGCTGTTTATTTTGTACGGTGCGCTGAAAAACAAAAGTAAAACCGGATACGCATCTCTCGCAGTATTTGTGCTTTGTGCTCTGAGTTTTTTTGTGTGGCAGCCGGTATTTGGTTTTTACTCCGTAAGCCCCAAAGCGCAGCAAGCGCTCATCAGCAGCGGCTTTATTCAACTCAACGAAGCAATTATCCAGCTATTTAACCTGGGGCAATATACCCGCGAAATGGTATTTCAATCGCCCGAGGGCTTGGGGATAATGCGGTTTATAGCATTTGCATACACATATCATTATCTGAACTGGTTTTCAAAAACAGAGGTTATCAAATGGCATCAGGTACCCCGGGCTCGACTTGCAGCCGTTGTAGCGATATGGCTTGCCTCGGTAGCGTTATATGCGTATGATTATTATGTGGGGCTGCTGGCGCTGTATTTTCTCAGCATGCTACATGTATTGCTTGAATTTCCGCTCAATTACCGGAGTATTATCGGCATTGTGGAGGAGAGCGCCATACTCATGGGGTGGCGGAAACCCGTTGGGGCAAAAAAGCGAAAAGGTTAACACCGGTTTTTTAAAACTGCTCTCCACATTCACGCTATCACATGCTCTTTGTTGCTAAAGTAAAGACATCGCGCCTGAAATTACCTGTGGCAACAATCCTGTAAGGCATGGTTAATAGTACCCCATTATACAAATATGTACACGTTACGGGCTGGCTAAATTCGGACTTCAAAAACTGCATCACACATCGTTACAAGCGGGTGGCGGTACTAGCCATCTATCATTTGATAATTCGCTAATTAAAATTTATATACTACCTTTGGAGAAACCCCTGCAAGATTTTATACGTTATTGAATTAAATTAACTCTTCACACCATGAAAAAAACATCCTTAGCCATATTACTTTTCTGTCTTATACCGCTCTGTCATTTTGCCTCGGAGGAGACATTCACCCGCCTGTTGGAGGTCAACAAAGAATGGATTAAACAACCTGATGCAGAGCGGTACTGGCGGAGTTTTTCGGGACAACCGCGCAACTTCACTGAGTGGATAACAGCACATCTCACATTAGTAGAGATGACCCTGCGCAACCGGAGCACCGCCACACTTACCGAAGCCCAAAAACAAAATCGCCTTCGTTTGCTTGATGAGCTTCGCGGCTACTACAAGGCGGGTATCTATCCTATCAATGACTACTTGCCTTACAAAAATCCCATATTCATTGACCGGCGCGGCACGCACTGTGCCGTAGGATATCTGATGCTGCGCAGTGGTTACGGAGAGTTGGCAAAACGCATTGATGCTAATGAGAAATTTGCTTATGTGCATCAAATCAAAACACGCGGAGTGGAGGCGTGGGCATACATCCACGGTTTTACGGTGGATGAGTTGGCATGGATACAGCCGGCTTACCCTGCTTCTATGCCCACATACGATTTGGATGGCGGACTAAACGGGGTAGTGAATGTAGTTACGGTAGATCCAGCAAACGGCACCGTATGGGTGGGCGGCTCTTTTACGGCATCAACCAGCGGGGTACCCTGTAATAACATCGGGAAATGGGTAAACGGTTCAACGGGCTGGTCGTGGGAATCTGTAAACGGAGGAGTAAACGGTACAGTGCACGCACTTTTATATCATAATAACTTACTATATGTGGGTGGGCAGTTTACCCAAGCGGGAGGTGTAAATGTATCAAATGTGGCGGTTTACAATCCGGCAAATGGCCAGTGGTCTCCGCTGGGGCAACTTGATAATACTGTACTAACGCTGGCTGTGTATCAGGGTAATATCTATGCCGGCGGCAGGTTTACCGGCTTGCTGGCGAAATGGGACGGGACCAACTGGATAAATGTAAGCCAGGGATTTTTAACCGGTGCTGAGGTGCGCACGCTGGAAGTGTGGAGCAACCTTTTGACCATAGGCGGTAATTTTGAACTGAATACCGGTGTGCCGAGGTTTCATGTCGCGGTATATAATGGCTCTGCCATGAGTTCTCTGGGTTTGGGTACCCTTACGCCCGTAAATGATTTGCAGACATACCGCGGCAAGCTGTACGCCGCCTGCGACAGCGCATCGGTTTGTGCCATTGCCCGCTTTGATGATGGCGACTGGGTGGTTCATCTCAAAAACGATACTACGCCGGTTTGGCAAGCCGCATTTCATGGAAACAGTGTTAAAGCGCTCCTGGCGGTGGACAGCACCTTGTACATTGCAGGAGATTTTGCGTACAACGTTGGCATGGGCATTGGATACTACGGGGGACATCTGATGAAATTTAACGATGTACTACACAATGGAACCTTCCCCGAATATAATGTATATGGCCCCATGCTGATGCTTGACGCGCCTGTTAATTGCCTGGCTACTTCGGCAGAAGGAATGCTCTTTGGCGGATTATTTATTGACCAACAAATGGCCTTTGGAGAAAATAATCTAAACCACATCGGAAAAGTGTTTGGCGATAGTTACAGCGCTATTAGCGATGCGCATAAAGTCCGCAGCATTAGTGTATTCCCTAATCCGGCAAACAATCAGATAAATGTATTGATGCCCGGTAAAGTTAAGCATGCCCTCTTGCACATCACAGACCTGCAGGGCAGAGAAGTGGAGCGATATGAGGTTCTAACCTCTAATACCTTTGTAGATGTAACCCATCTGACAAACGGTACTTATTTGTTGCGCCTGGCAACCGATTCGGGAGTGTATACAACACGTTTTTTGAAAATTGAATAATTGTAATTTGCTGAAATTTCAGCTACATTATGCCACTATATTCGTAATGCGACTACCGCACCACAGAGTTATCGGGTTGATACATTAAGATAGTTTGGCGGGCAGAAACCGTATTGAATTTTATTGACACCGCAATGGTCTATTAAGATTTTGTACGCTCTAATTACTATAATTTTTTGGTGTACGGACATGCGCTGCAGCGCATTCATCAGATGATGGTTTATTATTCAGATATATTTTGATAAAGATGTGAATACCGCGTGGGGTTATGCCAAATTGCGCATCGGCCTGCAACGGGCGCTATGTTTGTGTTAAACTGTGAAGGCGTACATAAGCAGTTTAGATTACTTAGTTACGTATAGCAAATTGCCCGGTAGTAATGTTGAATCGGTGCGCGCAAGTCGGGTGAGGGATGCGGAGGGCGCGAGCGCAGCGAAGCGGTGCGAAACGGAGTGGAGCACGGGAGCGAATGCGTACCCCGAAGCAAGCCCGACCCCGCAGCGAAGCGAAGCAGCGCAGAGCGAAGCGGAGGGGGCACCCCCAAAACAAAATTGCGGTGGTGCCGTTATTTTATTGATGATTATGTTTTTTCGTTTTGAACAATTCTCGTATTTCCTTTTACTTTCGCCCGGGGCACGGTTTTTGTATGATGTCTTTTTTATATTTAAAATATACTTAATATGAAAATGCGTGATTTTGCTGGTCGTAACTTTATAGGGATGGTGTGTTTTGCGTTTGTATTTATCGCGGCGTGTGGCGAGCGTAAAAGTCGCGAGGAGGTGATGGATAAAGAAATTAAGGAGTACAGAGCATTTTATGATTTGATGCGTAATTACCGGCAATTGCCGTATGACAGCTTGGTGAACGCCACGGTGCGGCATTTGGCGCTACATCCTGATGATGTATCGGCACTTACATTTTACGGGCGATTGTTGTATGACGCGCACTGTTACGACAGTGCGCTGGCAGCTTACAAGCGCGCGATTGCTTACGACCGCAAGTATGTGCATGCGTATTTGGGTGCGGGCGCAATTTACAATATATTGAATAAGCTTGACTCTGCACGTCATTATTACAGCGCTGCACTCGCACTGGGCGATAGTACGCCTCACGGGCACTTTGGTTTGGCGCTACTCTACACAAAATTGAAAGATGAAGCAGAAGCGCTCGCTCACCTGGATAGCGCGCTTGCGCGCAATGACTCGCTACCAATGGTTTACAGCGGCTTGTGCCTGGTGGCGCACAAATTCGGTCGTAAAGAACTTGCCGAAAAGTTATATAATATGACGGTGGCATCGGGGATGACGGATACAATTTTTTTTAAAGATGTATTGAACGGAAAATTTACCGTTGACTCTTTGTTTCGCAGAAATCGCTACTGATGTCGTTTTTTAATCGCATAAATATTTATTATCTGTTGCAGGAATTGATGTGGTGGGCTATCACCGCGCTCATAGCCATAGCCATACTTTATCCGATTGACCGCACTGTATATTATTTGTACTACCGCATCAATTTTGCTATCATATTCGTGGCTATTACGTATTTCCGCTATACGATTTCGATGATGTCGTTGCCGTTTTTGCACGGGAATGCAACGCGATTTTTGCTTTTCACAGCCAACATTGCTTTGTTCTTTTACTTTGCCAGCTATGAGCAAAAATTCCTTTCATTGTTAGATAATTTTTTTACGGAGGACTTTGGTTTTCCGCGCGAGGGTGTGATTATGTATCACGATGTGAAGGAGCGCTTTTTTAAATATCTTTCTACACAACTCATTTTCAGCAACACCGCAGCGCTTATCATGATTGTGGCGTTCAATATCCGTCTGATAATTTCATGGTGGCAGCTGTACAAATACAAGAGTAGCATGCTGATGGAAGATTGACTTTATCTTACATCTTATTGGGGCATTTTATTGCGGCTACCAAAATAAAAGAAAGCCATTATGTTTGCCGGCCGTTAAGTTATCTGCAATTTTATTTAACCTCTTAAAATACGCTTATACGAATGGTAAAGTTCAGTGAGATGCCCTATCGCAGGCCCAGCATGAAGGATGTGTGCCGTGAATTTGAACTACTGCTGGAGCGCTTTGAGAGCGCACCGGATGGAGCACAGCAAAAGGAAACCTTGTATCGCATCAACGATCTGCGCAAAGAGTACCAGACGTATGCAAGCATTGCATCTGTTCGCAATTCATTAAACACCACCGATGCTTATTATGAAGCGGAGCAGGAGTTTTTTGATGAAACTGAGCCCATATTCAAAGAATTGAACATTCGCCTTTACAAGGCGCTTGGCAATTCTAAATTTAAGGATGAGTTACGCCAGAAGTTCGGTAACCAGTTATTTAAACTTGCCGATGTGAGCGTAAAGAGCTTTGACCCGTCTATTATTGATGATTTGAAAGAGGAGAATAAACTTGGCACCGAATACACCAAACTGATTGCCAGCGCAGAGGTGGAGTTTCAGGGCCGTAAACGCACGCTATCGGCTTTGGCTGCCTTTGCACATGATCCTGACCGGGAGGTGCGCCGGCAAGCAAATGCTGCCACTCAATCTTTTTTCAAAGAGCATGAAAAAACTTTGGACTCCATTTTTGATCGTTTGGTGCGGTTGCGCCATGGCATGGCTCGCAAACTGGGTTACCAAAATTTTGTAGAGCTGGGTTATTACCGCATGAACCGCACAGATTATACGGCTGCTGATGTGGCAACATTCCGCAACGAAATAGAAACGCACGTGGTGCCTTTGGCAGCAGCGCTGCGCGAAAAGCAACGCCAACGCATAGGCGTAGAGAAACTGAAGATTTATGATTTGGCTTTTTATTTTCCTTCGGGTAATCCTAAGCCCAAAGGCAGCCCTGCTGAGATAGTAGCCAAGGGGCGGCAGATGTATGCCGAGCTAAGCCCCGAAACCAAGGAGTTCTTTGAGTTTATGGTGAATCATGAGTTGATGGACTTAGAGAACCGCAAAGGGAAAGCCGCCGGGGGTTACTGTACTATGTTTGAGAAGTATAAAGCACCGTTCATCTTCGCTAATTTCAACGGTACCACAGGCGATGTGGACGTGCTTACGCACGAGGCAGGGCATGCGTTTCAATGCTTTCAAAGCCGCGATTATGAATTAGGGGAATACTTATTCCCTACGCTGGAGGCATGTGAGATACACAGCATGAGTATGGAGCACCTTACCTATCCGTGGATGAAGTTGTTTTTTGAAGAAAATGCCGATAAATACATTTACATGCATCTGGCGGGGTGTGTGCTATTTTTGCCCTACGGAGTGGCAGTAGATGAATTTCAGCACATCATTTATGAAAATCCGGATTTGACGCCCGATGAACGCAAGCGCGTATGGTTAGCCATGGAGCAGAAATACCGGCCCTGGGTAGATTATGATGGCGATGAGTATCTGGAACGCGGCGGTTTATGGCAAAGGCAATTGCATATCTACCGAAGCCCGTTTTATTATATTGATTATTGCCTGGCACAGGTGTGTGCATTTCAGATGTGGAGTCGCTCGCTGCGCGATTTTCAGGGCGCCTGGGCAGATTATCTTCGCTTGTGCAAAGCCGGCGGAAGCGATTCGTTTTTGGGGCTGGTAAAACTTGCGCGCTTGCGGTCACCGTTTGAAAGGGGACTACTACAGCCGTTAATGGGAGAAATTGAGGAATATCTAAACGGCCTTGAACCGAAGTTGGGCTAATCGCCTTTGTAATAGCACGCCCGGCAGCGCGGCTCATAGCGGTCTTTTTCGCCCAGCAGCACCCGGCTTTTATCGGGTACGGTGCGGTAGCTGAAATGCGCAATATCGCCACACTTTACACAGATGGCATTCACCTTTGTAATATAATCGGCTATGGCTAAAAGATTGGGGATGGGTCCGAAGGGTTTTCCCTCGTAATCCATGTCCAGGCCGGCTACAATAACCCGCACCCCTTTGCGGGCGAGTTTTTCGCACACATCCGGCAACTCCATATCCAAAAACTGCGCCTCGTCTATTCCCACCACGTCCACGCCTTCCGCATACAAAAGGATATTATCAGAGTGAGAAACCGGCGTAGAGCGAATAGAGTTGGCATCGTGCGACACGATATTTTGCTCATGATAACGGGTATCCACCAAGGGTTTAAAAATCTCTACGCGCCGGTTGGCAATCTGCGCACGCCGCAGCCGGCGGATGAGTTCTTCGGTTTTCCCCGAAAACATACTTCCGCAGATTACCTCAATCCACCCCTTGCGATACACCCCGCTGACAGGTTCAATAAACATAAGCCGGTGTAAATTATGCTATAATGGTTAACGATACGTTATGTATGTTAGCACAAAATAAGCATTATGCGCGAACTTGTAAATGATTTACTGCAAAAAATAAACGCTCTCACGCAGCAACGGAACTTTCCGCATTTGTCTTCGCTGGAATTAGACCTGCTGCAACAGTATTTGCGCGAGTTATATGAGCACATAGAAAAGGTAAAAAAACAAACGGTCTCACCTTCCGAAACGCGACATGACAATTCAGAAATGACAGTAACACGCCATGAAACCAAAGCTTCAACAGACAACAACGTGGATGTTAAAAATACTTTAAAACCAACTGAGAGCGTTTCGGGTATTCACACTTCTGCACCGGAAACACACTCCGAACATACCGCAAATAAAACTACGATTGATAAAAGCGTTCCTGCCGATTTAAAAAATGCGAAAAGCGAGCCACACGAAACTTCAGTTTCGGTATCTAAAACCATTAACGAATTGGCTGGCGACACCTCATCGCTCAATGACAAATTAAAACGCAATACCCGGGCGCTTAATGAAAAATTATCCGGCGCATCGCTTAAATCGCTTATAGATTTAAACAAGCGAATTGCTATCACTTCAGAGCTATTTAAAGGTAACAGCGAGGCATACCAAAATGCCCTTGCTGCCTTAGAAAACTGCGATGCTTATGAGAAAGCCGAAGCAACCTTCCAAAGGTTAGCGGAAGAAAACGGTTGGAAAGCCGACTCTCAAACGGTACGTCTCTTTCAAAAAATACTCCGGCAGCGTTTTGGAATTTAGCATCTGATGACTACCGTCAGCACAATACATATCTGCAGGTGTTGACGTGAGTATCCTTAAATTTTTATTTTCATGTTTGCATGCAGTCACTCAACCTACATCGTTTGTTGGATTATTTGCGAAAACACCCCTTGGTGAACGCTGTATTGTTGGTTCTGTATTTTCTTTTTGTCCTTTTCATGCACGAATATTTCGTAAAATGGTATCTGCATACAGAACGTATAATAGGAGTAAGCACTTCAAATACCATAGTAGCTGCGGGGTTTATTATATTTATGTTGTTCTGTGTTGTAATGATTTATTTACATGTAAGATCAACTACTCCCAATTTGCGTGGCTGGTTTTACCTTATTGCCACCTTTCTTTTCACTTTAGTACATTCCTGTTTTATGTTTGACTCTAATATAGAATTCATCCATTCATTAGAGTATGCGTTTCTGGTTTTATTAGTTTTTCCGTTTGTTAGTCGTTTTGGAGCTGCCATCATTCTAACAGTACCGTTCATGCTGATAGATGAATGGTATCAATACACCTCACTGTATCCGGCATTCAATACATATTTTGAGTTTAATGATATTTTGATGGATATTTTTGGTTGTGGTTTGATGATGAGCATATTAAAGATTTACGGAGTGGAAAGTGACAAGAGCACTCCTTTTTACCGACGTACCGAATTTTTCGTTATGTTGGGGGGCATCGCGCTGATTTTTGTACTGCTCTATTATTGTGTTATTGCTACATATGCAAACCTGGTATGCGAAAACACACTTCTTGTTCTTAACGAGCGTAAATCACCCGAACCGATGTGGCGGCTGCATGAAATACGCAACGTGTGGTATCATGTGATGAAACCGGGCGAGGCGCTGGTGGTGATTTCAACAGCACTTATATTTTACATGGGTTTAGATGGTTTTTTCACTGTTGCGCGCGGGAATAAATGATTTCGTTTCCTTTCCTACATTCGCTGCAAATCTGAAACGATATGTATAACACGGTATTATATAATACGGAAAACGGTATTTGCACCATTACGCTGAACCGTCCGGAAGTTTTTAACTCGTTTAATGAAGAGTTAAGCGCAGAGTTTATTGACGCTCTGAAGAAAGCAGGGAAAGACGAAGCCGTCCGGGTGGTAGTAATCACCGGCGCGGGCAAGGCATTTTGCAGCGGGCAAGATCTGAAAGATATTAAAGGCGAGGTGGGCAAGCGCAGTTTGGGCGATAGTGTTTTGCGCAGATACAACCCCATGATACTCGCTATTCGCGAAATGCCTAAACCCGTTATTTGTCGTTTAAACGGTGTGGCAGCAGGAGCCGGCGCATCGCTGGCGCTTGCCTGTGATATTATCATCGCTGCGGAGAATGCCACCTTGATTGAAGTGTTTGCCAATGTAGGCCTGGTACCCGATTCTGGCTCATCCTTCTTCTTACCCCGGCTGGTGGGTTACCAAAAAGCATTTGAGTGGATTACGCTCACCACACGCATCAGCGCTGCGGAAGCTCAGCAATGGGGCATCGTTTATCAGGTAGTGCCACCCGATACGTTGGATGCTGCCGTTGCCGAACTTGCCAACCGTTATGCACAAGGCCCTACCAAAGCGTATGCATTAACTAAAAAACTACTCAACAAGGCCTATACTGCTTCGCTCACCGAGATGCTCACCCAGGAATATTACGGACAGGAAATAGCCGGGCGCAGCGAGGACTATGCTGAAGGGGTGAGGGCATTTATTGAAAAACGCCCGGCGGTCTTCAAGGGAAAATAATCCGTCGCAGCAATACTGTTGGCCGCTGCGATTTGTTGTATATACAAAAATTGTATAGATTAGATGTCGAACAAGCAATACCTGCATGTTTAACCCGGTTTCGCATACCGAATTACTGTTTATTCAAAAGTGGGTGGCATTGCTCAGCGAAGAGCATTTTCAATTTATGTTAACCTACTTACATGAGAATGGATCTGCCATGTCTGTTAAATTGCTGCGAACGATACGGCAGGGTTTGCCGATGTTTCACCGCCACGAAGAGTTATGCACCGCAGTGTATGGTTCTTATGACCGGCAGCACCGTCAGAACTTTAATCAATTGTGCGCACATACGTTTCGCCAGTCAGGATACCTGGCTATACACTATCCAAGCTATCTGATGTGCAATGTAGTCCGCATACAGCACCTCACCAATCAAGGAAAAATTGCCGAAGCTGTTTTTCTGGCGGAGATGCTTATAGAAGTAGCTGAAAAAATCGAGGATTTTCAGACCCTCATCGCTTGTCTTAAATACGCTGTACAGCAGGCATACCTTTTCAAAGATACAAACAGCGGTATAAAATGGAACAATCGTTTATTTCAAACCTTAGAATATGAACGCATTGTCAATCAGCTTATTTACATTTCCCGCACCGTATTCAATATTACCTTGCGGAATCGTTTTGCGTCCGAATTTGAAGAGAAAAAAGAATATGTGCGACAGTTTCTTACTCACCCTAAAGCCGTAATACGTGCGCTGGCTAATTATGCACTCATATATGAGGCATATTACCACAATCGCATGGACTTTTCAAACAAAACAACCCTAACGTACATACGTGAGCTGGAGCGCGAGCTGCATAATCACGCTTACGTAATCTTTCCTTACTTGCTGGATCTCAAGACCAGCGTCGGGTTTATGAAATTAAACTCCAGCTTAACTGACCTTAATACTGCAGAGGGCAAAAAACAGCTCAATGAATTAACCCGTCATTATTCCCGAATCCGCTATTGGAAATATTATCCGAACATACCCGAGATGTTCATCATCACTATTCGCACTACTTATTTGCTATCGGAGTACCACCATTATCTGCACCGCCCTGATTATCAGGTTATTCTCTCTTTATCTCATAAGCGTGAACTTGATGAATTACTATCGCGCTGCAATACCTTAATGAACAACCTGCCCGATGCAAAATTTTTAACGAACGATCGCATTGCCCTGCGTATGTTATATGCGACACTACTGGCACTCCAGGGAGGTACTTCCATACAGCGAAGCACTGAAGAACTGGAGGCGCTGCTTACTCAGTATCAGCAGGTGAACCTGTTGGGTAGTTTAGATAGTATTTTTGCTGTATTGATGCTGGGTTATTTCGCATTGAAAAATTATGCTAAATGTAACGAGACGTACAAACGCTACATTAAGATTATTCGCGGAAGACCCGTCTTCGATGACAACGATTTAGACATTCATACAATATATTACCTTTCGCAATGGCTCAGCACCGGCCGCAAACAATACGTGCGTAAACTCGCCCTCAACTACGAGCGGGCATGCAGTAATCCTGCCTTTTACAAGTCAAAGAGAATTATGGAAGAATATTTTCGTCAGTTTGAGCTTCCCATTGAGCGCAAAATTACTGCTTGATTATTTCAGGGGATAATAAAAATAGTTTGAGACCAGTTTGCAACGGCTAACACAAAGCTCGCTTTCTCTAATTTACCCTCCGCCCGCTTGCCACGCGTTGTTTGATTTTCATTTTCTGAATTCTGCGTAAGTCCACGAGTAAAAATGCAAAGCGGCTGTCGGGATTTGTGTAATATACTTTGTTGTGATAATGCACTTTGCCGCTACCGTTATCCCATTCGCTCGCCAATAGTACGTATTTGTCGCCCATGTTAGGGTTTACACCAAAACTTAAGTAGTGACTATCATCAATCTCAAAACTCACCAGCATTTTGTTTTCTTTGGGCATATCGGTCAGCACACCGGGAGTGCCCTGCCGTATAATGATTTCTTCGATCCGTTTACCGTTTACTTTTTTTATTTTACCACTGACGATTTCGGTTGTACCCTGCGTCAATTCGCGCCGCAGAATAATATCCTCAGATACATAGAACTGAATTTTCTTCAATTGTGATTCATCCCAGCCATGTTGTTTACGCATGGCATCTGTGTATGGAACAAGATTTCTGCAGGAAGATAGTAAAAGGGTTAATGCAAGCGCACATATTATTTTTCTCATATAATTCTTTTTTACGAAACTCAATTTGTGTTTTAGGTAAATTATTAGAATGCAATCAAATACGCCGGTTTAATTATTGCCGTACAATTTTTAGTATTTTTTTAACGGCACCTGTTTGGAGCAGGTAAATGCCCTGGGGAAAAGGTGTTAGATCAACCTCCGTATTGTTACCGGTAGTATATGATTTGAATACTTCACGTCCGTAAATATCATAAACGAAGAAAGGATAATCTGGCTTCGCATCCATGTGCAGATAAACCTTACCGGCGGTGGGGTTAGGATATATTTCAACGTCATTCTCTATAGTTATATCTTCAGCGGGCAAGGCGCTCTCATTCAACGCCTCAAACACATCAAAACCTCCCTCAACGAGATTGGAATTTCCGCTGCTGAGGTCACTCACTTCTATCGTAATGCGCATATTGTTGGTAATGGGGATGTAATCACTTACGCGAAACTCTTTTTTCACCCATTGATTTTCGCTGGCGGTTACGGCTTCTAATATGACATTTGAAGAACCGTTGTTGAGGCGAATGACCATTTGGTCGTCAGGCGTATTGCCATTTTGCGAGCCGCTGAAAAACCAGCGCCGGTAGCGTATGTATGGGTTGTTAAATCCGGTTAAGTCAAACGAGGGGGATATAAGTATTACAGAGCCGTTATCTACATTGGCTGTAGCCGGCGGGCCCGCTGCATTTCCGGTCACAAAACAACGGGTTGAGTAGTCGTCTGGTACATCTGCAGACGGATTAGCTGGTTCTCCGTTCCAGGTGGTGCCGATGGGTGTGGCGCGTGTCCATAAGCCATTGCTGGCAGTAGTGGAAGTATTCCAGTTAAAGTTAAAGGTAAAATCATCATAGTAGTGTTTGGTTTTAAGCGGTATAGTGAAAAATCCGCTTTGGGGGGTTACGTGCTGATTGATTCCGTAAGCCGAAGTACGGCAGCCCCATTTACCGGCAATGATGTCGTAATGGCCCTCATACAACCCGTTGATGGTAAAGTAACCGTTTGCATCGGCAGTGGTTTCAAAGTCGCTTACACCATCAAAAAGTACTTTGGCATTCGGGATGCCTACGTTGGTGTTTGCAGCGTCCACCACACGTCCGCTAACCGTGAAAGTATTGAATGTATCGGTGCAGGATAAACTGCTTTGAATGGAGAGCCGCGTTGTAAACAAAGTGGCACGCATTACATCACGCTGGCCGAGTGTAAACATGTATAAGTTCTCATCATCTGTGTAATCCATATAATTCATCCACATATCGTACTCATCTACGGGTGTTTCGATGCAGGTGTTTTGCGTTAAGCTGGGGGAACCGTAGTTGGCTTCTTTGGTGGGGGGCGTATCGCATATCCGATCACCGGCTAAAGCACAAGTGGCGGGTGTATTACCGGCGCAGCTATCCTGAAACGTGTGGAACAATCCGAGCCAGTGCCCCACCTCGTGTACAGCAGTTTTTCCGAGCTTGTAATTGGTATTAAACGGGTTAGCGGGCGCTCTGCCTACATAGCGATAGTCAATTACCACACCATCCTGATTGTTGGGAAAAAGCCCCGGCGGAGTAGCATAGCCGAGTATAGTATTGTTAAGTACCGTAGTCCATATGTTTAAATAACGCGTGTGGTCCCATTGTGTGAGCGGTTTGATATTTGTATCAAAGTTATTGGTGTTGTTAAACTGATGACGGGTAATGCCCGTGGTGGGTGTGCCGTTAGGCGCGTACTGGGCTAAACAAAACTCTATGCCCACATCGGCAATTCGGTCTTTGAACCAAGAGGGTACCAGCGCAGTGTCGGCATTGCGCTTACGATAACATTCGTTCAGCACTTCAATTTGCGATTCAATTTGCGCCTGGGAGATGTTTTTGCCCACGCCTATTGCTTCACCGCTATGAATAACATGAAATACCACGGGAATTTTAATGATAGTGGAGCGTTGGCCATCGGGGGTATTGTTTAAGTATTCGCGTACGCTTTCGTGATGTTTTTCCCATCGGCTGAGTGCATCAGGGTGTTGCTGAAGGTATTCACGCACAAACCGGTCGAAGGCGCAGTGCTCATGAGGTTGAGCACTGAGCAAAAAACTTAAGAAAAATGAAACGCAAGGTAATATGTATCGCATCACATCAGCATTAATTCTCCACCATGATAGAGGCGAAAATATAAGATTTGGGTTGCAGGAAAACTCCGGATGTGGATGATAGTCATATTATCCTTTTACCGTCTTTGTCATAAATCTGAAAAGAGTCGCTCCGGTGTTCTTTTTTTACCGTTAGGCGCTCAAAAATGCTGTTGACCAGTGACAATACCAAACTGAAGAGCAGCGCCCACCAAAAACTCTTTACTTCAAAGCCCGAGGGGATAATCCAGTCGGCTATTAAGATGATGATGGCATTAATGACGAGCAGAAAGAGTCCCAGTGTTAAGATTGTAGCTGGGATGGTCAAAAAAATCAGCACAGGTTTTACACTCACGTTCAACACCACGAGTAGCGCTGCCAGTATTACGGCTGTGCCAAAACCATCCAGGTGCACTCCGTCTTTTAACAAAAAAGCCGTAAGCACTACCGCAATAGCATTCAAAATGAGTCGAATGATAAAATTCATTACAGCAACGTTATTGGTGGGCTAAAATAATGTTTCATATTATATTGCATGTTTGTTTGCACTTTGTATTACACACAACATTTATGGATAAGTTTCTTCGTATTACGGATATAGCGGATAACTGAATAGGATGACAGCGTTCAATAAACAGATCTGTGTATTGATTTATTTTGTTGGTTCTTGCTTGATATTCAAAGTATTCTTAGGTTATCTTTTTCGATTTATGTAATTGACAGTTAACAATATCTAACACAAATAAGTAGTGTACCCTCTTAGAACGGCAGTATCCTTTACAACCGGAAAAGTTTATTTTTACTTGCGTTAAGTACATCATGGAATTTCTCGGTCTGGCGCTTGCTTTGCTTTGGATTGCATTTTTCTCGGGCATTGAAATTGCTTTTGTCTCGGCTAATAAACTGCGCATAGAGCTGCTCAAAGAAAAAGGCAGCACGGCTGCGGGTATTATCTCAAATTTCAACAACAATCCCTCGCGATTCATCAGCGCTATGCTGGTAGGGTTGAATATTGGTGTGGTCGTGTTTGGAACGATAGCTGAGCGCTATTTCACCCCAGAGCGGTTAGGAGTGGACAATCCTAACCCCATCACATGGTTAGTGGCACAAACGGTTATTACCACCTTCATCATTTTATTGTTAGGCGAGTTAATACCTAAAATATTGTTTCGCGTAAACTCCGATCAATCGCTGTTGATTTTTGCCTATCCGGTGCAGTTGTTTTACTGGTTGCTTTCACCCCTGGCGGGGCTTTTTCACACCCTGGCGCACCGCATCATCAGAACCACTACCGGCATTGAACCCACAGAGGGAAAACCCGTATTTACCAAAGCAGATTTGGAATATCTGGTGAAAGAAACAGCTATACAAGACGAGGTAAACGGGGAAGAGATCGATAATCTGAACTCAGAGATTTTTGAAAAGGCGCTTTACCTGAAAGATGTTAAAGTGCGTAATTGCATGGTGCCCCGCACCGAAATACAGGCCATAGATGTACGGGAGCCCATAGAGGAATTGCGAAAAATGTTTGTGGAAACAAAGCTGTCACGCCTGTTGGTATATGAAGAAACTATAGACCATATACTCGGTTACGTACATCACCACGATTTACTGAAACAGTCAGACAGCATCCGCTCTCTCATACGCCCCATACAGGTAGTACCGGTTACCATGACGGCTCGCGATTTGCTTTTGCAATTCATTCGCGAGCGCAAAAACATCGCCTGGGCGGTTGATGAGTATGGCGGCACAGCCGGCATTATTACGCTGGAAGATTTGATAGAAGAAATTTTTGGTGAAATAGAGGATGAGCACGACACGGAGGAATTAGTGGAAAAACGCCTGACAGAAACAGAGTATATTTTCAGCGGACGCCTGGAAGTTGACTATCTGAACAATGAGTATGAATTAGACATCCCTCAAGGAGAATACACTACGTTGAGCGGTTACCTGATTCATGCTATGGAAGACATCCCCGAACCCGGCTCAACTATAGATGTAGATCATTTTCACATAAAAGTGCTTCGCGCCTCACACACCCGGATAGAGTTGGTGCATTTACGGGTGAGACCCCGCAAGTAAGGTTTATTTTTCGGTGATGCGTTTGCCATCAACGTATTTTACGATGAAACTTCCTTTGTATCGTGGAAGTATCTGCGATTTCCAATACCTCTCACACTCCTCATAGCTGCGGTACTTTCCCAGCAGATACTTAAACTTACCGTCCTCCTCTATCACCTCATAACCCTTGAGATGTGTGTAGTAATTAGTATCCAATGGTATCATTCTTTGCAGTGCGTAAAACTGAATGCGGTAAAATGTATCCACCACTAACTTTACGTTTAGCTCATTGATCTTTTTGATGCCCGGGTCAACAGACAGGGGTTTATCATTAACGAGAACATCCGGAGTAGCTTTATTTATATTAATTTTTTCTGCACGGTCTGCCGGGTCAGTAGTAGCGGAGTTTACTTTATTGATACCTGTCCCTGAATTTGGTTTGTTTTCATGAGTAACATTTCGTGTAGCCGATTGACCTTCATTTGTGTTTTGGTGTGTGCGCGTATTTTCTGCATGGACGTGGGATGAGTTATCAGGGCGATTTGCTGACTGGGGGTTCCGTGTATCCTGGACGCTTGTAGAATACTTTGAAGTGTTGTCAGATGTAGCAGTTGATCGGTAGTCATATCGGCTACTGCGATTTTGAGTATTGTCAGCAAGTTGGCTGTGTGAAACGGGCACAGGTGCCCCCGCCACAGAATTTTCACTGGAATGTTTATTTGCGCCAGCTTCCGATGTGTAACCTTCACCCGGGTAAATGCGGCGGAGATTTTCCGCAACTGTGTTTTGCGCATCTTGCGCCACATTCGCAGCCCTATCCCCCGCAGGTGAAAAATGTTTTACCGTATGCGTATCTTCAGTTGCTTTTGATGAAACCGTTGAACCGGACGAGGATGAGTAAGGTCCCTCAACGTGTGCCATTGAGACCGAAGAGTTAACGTGTACACTGGAAGTGACCGCGGTTGAATTTACAGACGACACCGGAACGCCGGCAGATGGCGAATTTGCTCCAGAGGTTGAGGACTGTGTAGCGGTTGTTGCTGAAGGTGTGCCGGTAACAGCACCCGGTGCATCGCTTCCGTAAATCGCTGCCAGAGATGGCGGATTGTTACTGCCCACCGTTGCAACAGGTAATACAGGAGGATTACCTCGCGGTACATCTTTCTCTCGCTTTTGGCTGTAACGATTGTTAAGGGCTGCATGGGTAAGGTCTATGGTCTCCATTACGTTGTTGGCGATATTTTCATTGAGGTTGTATTGTATTTCATCAGCCGCAGCGCCCATTAACTGCCGGATGTTATACGCGCTGTTTACCGCTCTCCGCTTTTCGATATACGGCATATCGGGCAGTATTTCACCACTCTCCACCGAAGAACACGGTACAGAAAAAAATTTCATTTTGCCTTTGGCTATCACGGTATCATAATGTGTGTAAACCGGAATTACCCCCCACTCGCCCAGGCGGGTTTCGTTGGTGAAATTATTTTTCACTAACTCTATATCGAGCACGTAACCGTTTCGGTTGTAAATCTCATCGTTACTGGCAATAAGGTTTCCGAGCGAATACGCCACGATACCGTCTGTGATGGAGCCATTTTTATAGTAGGGGATGTAATCGATGCGCATGGGAGCATTAGGATGAGTACCCACCACCATATCTGCACCCTGCTGAAAACAGTACTGCGCTAACTCTATCTGACTTGCCGAGGGGATATTTTGAAGATTATTACCCCAGTCAAAATAAACAATTGTAAAATCGGGGTTACTGATACGCGCCATGCGCAAGTCGCGCTCAATGTAAAGTTTGTCTGCTTCGTTGATGATAAAATTGCGCGAAATGCTGGGGCGGTTCTGCAGAATGGCATAGTTAAGAATGGCAATGCGAAATCCCTTTTTGTTGATGATGAGCGGAAAATTTCCCAGCCGCTGCATGTTATCCACATATGCGCCGGTATGGTACATGCCCAAATCGTAAATCAGTTCGCGGGTGCGCGAGAGCGTTGATTTATCTATGTGTGCCGCATGCATATTGGCATGCATCAGTACGTTGATGCCCGAGTATTTGAGCGCCAGGGCAAATTCATCCGGTGCACTGTGCATATTTCGCTCATCTCCGCCAAATGAAGTTTTCAGGTTAGCTATCGTCACATCGCCCAAACCCAATATGGGCTGAATGTACTTCAACACGTCCCGGAAGTTGTAACGGCCGGCGGCTTCATCAAAACAATAGTTTATGTGTCGCTCGGTTTGATACACATTGCCCGCAATCATTAAACGCAACACCCGGATGCTGTCGCGCTCAATCCGTATATCCTCCTCATCATGGCTTTTGGGTTTCAGAAAACGAAGTTTCACTTCAGGGACCGCAGCGGGTTGCTGCGCATGCACGATACCCGGAGAGCAAAATATTACCGCATAACACCAAATAAAGAATTTCAGTATCTGTTTCATTACCGCGGGCAAAATTAATTGTTATCGTAATGGATAATTCTTTCGTTTTCATAAATGTGAATACCTGATAGGTCACTTATTCCTGCACTAACCATTTTTTGTGCCAGCTCTGAGACAGGAGTGCCCCGGTACCGTTTCAGAGGACCCTTTAACAAAAAACTTACCTTCGGCAGCAGTAATTGCGCAACTCTCTCTCCCGTGCGTTTTTCGGTACGTTTGCCGAGGAGCAGTGATGGACGAAATATGTGGATGGCTTCAAAGGGCAATTGCTGCAAGGACTGTTCCAGTTCACCTTTTACACGGTTGTAAAAAAACATAGAACGAGGACTAGCGCCAGTCGCTGAACATAATATGAAACGCTTAGCACCCTGCTGTAGTGTAACGCGGGCTATGCGCAGGGGAATATGAAAATCTGTTTCATAAAATTTTTCGCGCGACCGCGCCTGCGCCATCGTGGTGCCGAGCGTGCAGTACACGTCATCGGGTTTACAGACAGGAAAAGTGTTTTCAATATCGCTAAAATCAATGACGATGTTCCGGTGTTTGGGCTCACGCATATACAGGGGACGGCGCGTAATGGTTATCACCTTATTATAAGCGCTACATTCAAGCAGCAATTGCAGACATGCCTGGCCCGTAAGGCCGGTTGCACCCAGAAGTAATGCGGTACGCTCACCCATCCCGGCAAAAATAGCAATATCGTATGCCCTCTCTGATTATCAGGTTGGTTTAACAATTTATTTGTACCTTACCAGAACTTGTTGTGAGCAGTTAAACGTACAGCCGGTATTTGAACATGACCACGATTTGAAACGATTGTCATATTCTTGCACCCGCATGGATATTACGAGTGTATTGATTGTATTAGCGGCGGGCTTTGCTGGCGGATTTACGAATGCCGTTTCGGCTGCGGGTTCTCTATTCACGCTCCCGGCATTCATGTTTGCCGGACTTACACCAGCCGAGGCCAATGCTACAAACCGGATTGCTATACTGGCACAAAATTTCTCTTCAACACTTACTTTTCGCCAGAACGGCATAGCGCATGATCCTTATGTATTTTGGCTGAGCGCAGCTACAGTACCGGGCGCAATGTTGGGTGCGTGGTTCTCGTTGCAAATCTCCGATGAGCTTTTTACAAAAATACTATCGGTAGTAATGGTGATGTTTTTGATTATCACCATCACCAATCCATTAAAATACAAACAACAACACCATGAGCGCACCGATTTAAAGTACAAGTTACTCGGTGCGGTAGTTTATTTTTTTATAGGGGTTTACGGAGGATTTATCCAGGCGGGTACGGGCTTCTTTTTAATGGCGGGTTGCATGCTCATTCATCGTTTCGACATACTGAAAACAAACTATTTCAAATCGGTAATCATGTTGATTTACACCCTTGCGGCGCTGGCTGTATTTTTATGGAAAGGTCACGTACTGTGGCTGCATGGGTTGTTGATGGCTGCCGCCATGGGGGCAGGTGCATACGTGGGCGTAAAATGGAGCATCCGTGCCGAAGAAGTGTGGATTAAACGTGTGATTGTACTGCTGATTATAGCCATGGCTGCATACCTTTGGTTCGGGAAGTAATACCATGCAATACCTCTCTTGCTATATACTGACTTACAACAGCGAAAAACACCTGCCAGCCATTTTACAACAGGTCGCCAAGGTGGCAGATGAAATACTGCTGGTTGACAGCGGGAGCGCAGACGACACCTACAAGATTGGCAAAGAGTTCGGATGTCGCATTCTATATCGCTCTTTTGATAATTACCGCGAGCAACGTGCCTTTGCTCAGGCAAAGTGTCGTTACGACCATGTATTGTTTTTTGACAGCGATGAAGTACCCTCTGATGAACTTATAGAGAAAATCAAAAAACTGAAAGCTGCCGGCTTTACGGCTGATTGCTACGAAATACGCAGAGAATGGTTTGTATTGGGTAAAAAAGTTCACGTATGCTACCCGGTAGTTTGCCCCGATTATCCGGTGCGCCTGCTCAACCGGCAGGTAGTAAAGTTTGATGAACGCAGCGCAATCGTACACGAAACTCCCCATGGCCAGCGCAACGCACAACGCATTGAGGAACCGATTTATCATTACACCTTCAATACAAAATGGGAAATGCAACACAAGTTGCACCGTTATGCACGCTTATCGGCAGCCGAAATAGTAAGCCGCCACAAAAACCGGAGTTGGTACAAAAGAATTGTCAGTCCGGTGGCTGCGTGGTTTAAATGGTACTTATTCAAAGGCGCCTGGAGAGACGGTAAAGTGGGTTGGTTGATGGGCATGTACGCTTATCAATATACCTACTTAAAGTATAAATATGCCGAGAAGATGTAACCCGATGTTCAGATAAGGATTTGCAACCCATCATAAGAAATTTTAATGTTTGGCGGAAGTTTCTTTTCCATTTGCGCGTGCAGACCAAACTGATGACTCATGTGAATGAAGTAACAGGTTTCAGGACGAATGTCCTCCACTATTTCTATGGCTTGCCGGATAGTAAAGTGTGAGTAGTGTTCGGTTTCGCGCAGGGCATTGAGCACAAGTATTTTTGTGCCTGTTATTTTACGGCGCTCCTCAGGCGTTATTGTTTTGGCATCAGTGATATAAGTAAATTTTTCGCCAAAACGGAAACCCAGCACAGGCATCGGCCCGTGCATTACGCGTATGGGGGTAATAGCGAGGTGGCGGATGTAAAACGTATGCTCGTCATCTATGCGGTGAAAAGTCATTTTGGGTAAATAGGGATAGTCGGTTTCGCTGAAGGCATAAGCATATTGCTCCTTGATGCCGAGTTCAGTAGCATAGTCACAGTAAAAATCGAGGGGCTTGCCCATAATAAAGTTGAAGGAACGAATATCGTCTATACCGCCTGTGTGATCTTTGTGTGCATGGGTAAACAGGATGGCATCCAATCGGTCCACTCCCGTCCGTAACATCTGCTGACGAAAATCGGGACCACAATCCACCACAATGCGCAGGTCCTCTTCTTCTATCATTATCGAGGTGCGCAGTCGTTTATCGCGCGGATCGGTTGAAAGGCACACCTCACAGCGACACCCGATAAGCGGCACACCGCCCGATGTGCCCGTTCCCAAAAATGTGACGCGCATGCCCGGTTTACACTAAGGAGTTATTACGTTTGCCAGTGGTGTTCCCTGCCGCACAAATACCGGAAACTCATCAATCGGGAATGTCTTGGTAATTGAAGTGCCTCCGTCATACACCTTTGTTTTGTCGTACAGATACACCCACTTGTCATTTCCGGCAGGGAAATTAATCGTCACCGTACCGAAATCATCTAAAATAGGTGTTACAAAAATATCGGTACCCAACAGGTAAGAGTATTTACTTTTATCCAGAAAAGTCATCAAACTCTTACCGGCGTTGTTGGCCGCTACTGATTGCTCCAGCAGGTACCCAACAAGGTATTTTTCGCGCATCACAACTAATTTGCGATAAATGTCGTCTGTTTGCGCATCAAACATCCACGGGCGGTGTTCGCCACCTCCCCCGTTTTCCATTAAACCCGAAAAAGCGCCCAACTGGGCCCACCGGATAAAGAGGCGTTTGGTGCGGAAGTGCGGTGGCGAGGAGTTGTCTTCGCGATAACCGCCAATGTCTGAGCCAAAAATCAGATACGGATATACAGAACTCCAGTACATGTTGTTCAGCGCGGCTTTCAGGCCGGCAAAAGTGGCATCCTGGTCTCCTACCCAGCAACTCCAGCCAATGTCTTTGGGAGAGAATGCCGCCAAATCACCGCCAAAGTCACCGAGGTTGTAGTTGTCAATCGGGCGGCTCATGATGGCAGTACTGATGCCGCGCTTTTGCCGTGTGTAGTCGTGAAACAGGCGATAGTACGCATGCGAATGTTCCAGACGCGTCACCATGCCGCCTTTCCCGGGTGAGTATGCCTGCGGGAAAGCGTAAAAGTCAGCTCCATCGCATTTCCAACCGTCAATACCCATATCCAATACTTTGTCCATAAGCCCTTTCCACCAGGCCACTGCCTGTGGATTGTGAAAGTCAATTAAACTGCCATCTCCCTTCCACCAGCTTACCACTTTAGGATTGGGGTCGTTAGCGCTGTTTTTCAGAAAGTAATTATGTGATTTGGCATAATCGTACAAGGGTTGGCAATCAACGTTGATAACACCGGTAATCCACATCAGCACTTTGATGTTTTTACTGTGGAAGTAATCTATCATCTGTTTGGCATTGGGGTAAAGGGTGCTGTCCCATTCAAAAGTGTTGTAGCACGTTTCCCAGGGACTGTCAATGACAATGGCGGCTACGGGAATATTGTGCGCCAGGTAATCATCCACCAGCGCCCGTGCGCTGGCGGTAGTACCTTCATCCTCCCACACCCAGTGCTGAAATACCCACTTAGGCCAAGGAGTGTTTTGCACATAAGGTGTGTCACAAGGCGGTGTGGGGCAGGGGTCGGGTATATCGTCATTGTCTTTCTTTTTGCAAGAGGTAATATATACTATTACAATCAGGACTGCGGCAAACGAAGCGAGTAACTTTTTCATCTGATTAAATTTATTGGGTAAATGTAATAATTGTCCTGATTCTGCCATGGGCAGGGCGCTGTATTTGTAGTGTTACCGGCTGCATAAAATTTTAGAGAATTTACCTGAGGTGATGAAAATCAAACCACATCTGCAAAATGTGTGGCATATTCGCCTGAAAATTGCAAGATGAGCAACGGAATTTATTACAGCGATTACCTCCAGTTAGATAAAATCTTACAGGCGCAAACTCTTGAAAGCGACAAAGCGGGAGAACACGCACATGATGAAATGTTGTTTATCGTAATACACCAAAGTTACGAGTTGTGGTTTAAGCAAATACTGTATGAAGTGAAATCAGTAATGGAATTGCTGAGTAAGCCGACCATCAGCGATAACTCACCCGATTTGTTCATCATCAATCACCGTCTCAATCGGGTGGTAGTAATACTGGATGTGCTGGTACATCAAATAGACATACTCGAAACCATGACCCCGCTGGATTTTTTGGACTTCCGCAACCGGCTGCGTCCTGCTTCGGGTTTTCAGAGTGTGCAGTTTAAAGAGCTGGAGGCCTTGCTGGGTTTGCGCATGCACCAGCGCTACGGCAAAGAATACTATACCAGTCAGTTGAGGCCCGAAGACAAACAACGCATTGAGCAAATCGAAAACACCAAATCTCTTCGGCAATTGGTGAATGAATGGTTAGAACGCATGCCTTTTTTTGACGAACCTTCGCTCTGGCCCCAAGGATGGGGCGCCGGCGCAGCGCATCCTTTTTGGCAAACATACCGGGCGCTTTACGCATCGAGCTTAATGCCCGAAGAAAGTTACAATTTAGAGCAGTTTGATTTGCTCGTGATGAGCGAAAACGCATCGGCAGATTATGGGATGACTCCCCGCGCCCGTCGCGCTGCATTGTTCATCTTACTGTACCGCGACTATCCCTTATTTCAATTACCGTTCCAGCTCATCAACAATCTGTTGGAGATAGACAACACGCTTTCTAACTGGCGCTACCGCCATTTGAATATGGTACACCGCATGATTGGCACCCGCACCGGCACAGGAGGCAGTACAGGTAAAGATTACCTCTTCGGAGCCCTTCAAAGCCATTATATCTTTAAGGAATTTGCCGCCCTTACCTCTTTCATGATTGAGCGCGGTAAACTGCCGGCACTTTCGCCCGAATTGTGCAGGAGGTTGGGTTTTGAAACCTGACAGCGTAAAACATCCAGCAAACGTCATTCGAAACATCACCGCACAGCACAAAAACACTACACTTTTCTGAGTGTTTTTCGCCCGCGCTAACACCACACTTGAGTACGCCCCTTTCCGTTGTGAACGCTTCACGAAGATGATGGTGAGACGATAGATAACAGTACAGCCACATTTTCAGGCAAACGTATCAATATCTACTACTTTCAGGTTAACTTTCTCATCTGTGTGGATGTCATCAACTGTTTTTTACTTCAAAAATTTTAATCAGTATCATACAATTAATCGTCTATTCAGTTTTTATGGGGTGCCCCCGCTGCTGCGCTCCGCAGGGCTACGCACAGCAGCGGGGTCGGGCTTGCTACGGGGTGCGCTTGCGCTTCCGCCGCGCCCGCGCATCGTTTTTTTTCAATGGTGCGGGCGCGGCCGCTTCGCTGCGCTCGCGCCCTTCGCATCCCTCACCCGGGCAAGCGCCCCGGCAGCCCTTGTGTTACACAAAGCAGCACAGTATGCAGATGTTGCTGTGTAGTTTTGCATTAAGAATAAATACAATATGATAAGTGAATGTCACGGGGCGGGGGGCCCCCGGGCCCCCCCCCCCCACAAAAGAAAAAAAAAAAAAACACACA
>JANWXI010000149.1 GCA_025057415.1 Chitinophagales bacterium | reverse complement strand
GTTGGTTTTAGGGTTCGCAATTACCGGAAAAATTTTCTCCGGTACACGCACTATAAACTGCTTTTGAAACAACATAATGCGCGACCCCACCGTACTGGTTACAATTACCCGCAATATTGCCGTATCAATACCCCCGTAACGCGTGCTGTTGGGCGTTATAATCAACACACTGTCGTTATGAACAGCCAAACCTTTTTCAAACAAAAACTGCGATATCTTAAAATCCTGCGCCACCCGTATCCTGAACTCGTAACTTTTGTGATTTTCCAGCGTATCAAGCTTGGGCTTGAGCCAAATTTCACTGCGGTTGTTGATAGGTATAAAAATTTCTGCGTTGATGCGCTGAGCATTTGCCATCGCCACAACACTCAAAAATCCCAAAGCGCTCAAAACTCCACGCAGAGAGTATATCATACAGTGGTTACTATGACGAAACTACGTAACAAAAGTTACAGTCATGTAAAATTTAAAATTTGTTATTCACATCTGACTGTCAGCATAATAAAATAAATACGCCAAATTTTGTTTTAACATCATGCACCAGCACATGCGCAAACAACTTACAACAAAAACTGTTTTATTTGCACTATGAAATCCATCGTTCGCTTCATTATACTTTTCGCGGTGCTCCTCGCAGCGTACCAGGCAGATGCCCAATGCGCCATGTGTAAGGCAACAGCCGAAACTTCTCTCGGTGCCGGCTCATCTGCAGCCGAAGGCCTCAACAAAGGCATCCTGTATCTCTTTATGACCCCTTACATCCTCATCGGCATCATCGGCTACTTCTGGTGGCGCGCGCGCAAAAGAGCGCTCACCGAGTAAGCGCCATACCGCTCACACAGATACACACAAACCCAAAGCCACACAAACTTCGCAATCTAATTGCGCTTAGCAATTCCCTCTTTTAGTTGATTTTTTATTTGGGGGTGCCCCCGCTGCCAGGCGCTGCAAGGCAGCGGGGTCGTGCTGCTGCGGGGTACGCTGTCGCTTCCGTGCTCCACTGCGTTACGCACCGCTCCCGTTGGTCGCGCCCTTCGCATCCCTCACCCAAATCAATCAGCCAAGTAACAGTCACTCCTTAGGGCTATAAAAAAAAATGCTCTCTGCTAAATAATTACATAAAAACTACACCAACCACTTAAACCTCCGGCACTTTCCACCATCTTAAAAAAATCAACCTCACCTTCATTTAAATTGAATTAGTTTTACACGCATTATATGCACCCGCCCGCCTTGCGCTCTTTTCGCCAGACATCACATTTCCTGCTATTGACGGGTATGTTGATACTTACTTCAACTTGTACCAAGTATGATGATAAGCTGATTACCGGCAATGTTCCCCCACCGGATGGCACTATCGACTCCGCCACCATACTGTTATACATACACCGCACTTATGTGCACGTCATCGGCCGCGAACCGCTGAACACTGAGCTACAGCAGGCGCGCCAGTTGCTGAGCCAAAACAACTTCTCTACCGATGACCGCAAACAGTACTTAGACCAACTGCTAGCCAAGCCCGAATACTACCGCAATCAATATAACACATCGCGCGGTGAATACCTGCAACAATACGACTCGCTCGATTTTGAAACGCAACTATTCATCTTCAACCAACTGCTTCAGCAGCCGGAGTACGCGCCCTTCTATGGCCTTATACAACATGAAATTAACCGGCTGAACGCCATCAAAAATGCTCTGAATGACCTCAGCAACGGCACACTCGACCACAAAGGAATGCTCCGCCGCATGGTGGATAACTATTTTTACGACCAAATCAACATGGGTACCGAAAACTTTGTGATAAGTACATTTCAGCATTTTCTGTTTCGCTATCCAACAGCTTCTGAGCTGAGCAACGCCAAAACCATGGTAGATGGCAACACAGCCGTTTTGTTTCTGCAATTCGGCAAAAACAAAAACGACTACCTGAACATCTTTTTCAACACACCCGACTTTTACGAGGGGCAGGTGCGCTACGTTTACAGAAAATACCTCTACCGCGATGCCACCCCTGCCGAAATGGCGCATTACGGAAAAATGTATCGCGAAACGGGCAACTACAAAGTACTATTGCGCGAAGTTCTCTCACTTCCCGAATTTGCCGGCTTATGATATATAAAAATAAATTTATATACATTTTTTGGGCGCTTCTTGCAGCGGCATCCTGCCGCAAAGAACCGCGTTACATCTATGTGGTGGAGCAACAGGAGTTGTACCAAAACGCCGCCCAAAAAACCAATCTCAAATCCACCGCTCAGTTCATTGCTATTGCCTACAACGATTTGTTTGGGGCTTCCATTACCAACGATGAACTTTTGCGCTATGATATAGCCCTGCAATCGGTGGGCGATAAAAACACCATGCAGGATATGATTGTACGCGCCCTGCTCAACCGAAGCGGAGTTAAACAGGTTTCAAACGAAGCCATGCGTGCCGATATAGAGGCATTCATCCGGCAGGAATATCTGCGTTTTTACAATCGCGAGCCGGGCGCTTATGAAATATGGAAACTGAAAGACATGATTGAGAAAAACACCGACATAACCCCCAAAATGGTGTACTATAGTTTTATGACGGCTGACGAGTACAAATATTACTGAAGGCAAATACACCAGATATGAAACGCAGGACCTTCATCCGCAATACGGCGCTCACTCTGGCAGGAACAGTGGCTGCCCCCTACATTTTGCCCGGGGGACGGTTGTTTGCCGCTACCGGCGCGCGCAAAGTCAACCACGTGGTATTTTGCCTGTTTGCCGGCGGAGTGCGCAACTTAGAGAGTATGGAAAAAGCCGAGGGCAATCTGATGCGATATTTACTTCAGGGCAACGAGTCCATCAGCCCCGACATTGCCCCCGGCATGACTCCCCTGCCTCCGCCACCCGCCACACGGCTACAGCAATACGGTACACTTTACAAAGAATTCAGATATGCAAGCGGTCCTACCGGCCACTACAACGGTCACACCACCGCTATTACCGGGCGCTATACCGACTCTAACATCAAACTCAAAGAACCCCCGCAATACCCCACTGTGTTTGAATATTACCGCAAACACACCTCGCCCGGCGCCGGTGCCCTCAACGCCTGGTGGATTAGTGACTCGCTGGGTCCCTACCCGTTCCTAAACTACAGTAAGTATGACGGCTACGGAGCAGCGTACGGAGCCAACATGCTGGCTCCGCTCAACCTGCTGTATAACCAGCCCAATGCCACACTTGGCAATCCGCTCACCCTCACTGCCAGCGAAAATGAACGTTGCATCGCCATGCGCGAATTCATGAACGGGCAGTTCAAATCCACCGTATCGCTGCCGCCCAACGGTGTCACCAACACCCCGCAGGATGCCGAAAAACTCCGCAATTTCCTTCACACACTCATACAGGAAGCCGCCGGCGGACTGCCGCTTACTGCCTGGGGTGTGCCGATGAATTCAGACATGATTAATATCTATTACGGAATAAGAGTACTGCAGGAGTTTAAGCCCGAGCTGCTCGTCATTAACATGCAGGCCATTGACATAGGCCACTTTGAGTTTACCAAATACATCAACAACATACGCCTGGCTGATTTTGCCCTGTACAAGCTGTGGGAAGCCATCCAAAGCACTCCCGGCCTCGCCAATGATACAGTGCTTATAGTAGCTCCTGAACATGGGCGCAATCTGGCGCACAACAGCGTGGTAGATATTTACGGCCGTTATGCCTTAGACCACACAAACGATGAAATGAGCCGCAGAATTTTCTGTTTCATTGCTGGACCTTCATCGGTGGTAAAACAAAACCAAACCATACAGCAACCCCTTGGCGAGAGCATAGATATTGTTCCAACTATTGCAAACCTACTGGGTTTTGATACCGAAATCCCCGCCGGAATGCTACCCGGCAGAGTATTACAGGAAGCATTCGTATGATGCATACAAGAACACACATACTCACTCTCTTAGCCCTGCTATTGGGCGTAATGCAGGCATGCCGCAAAGAGCCCCCGCCACCCGATAACCCTTACGACTCCATAGACAGGGGCGATACTACAAAATACGGCATACCCGTTGACTCACTTACCATCACCTTTGTACATCAAAAAGTACTGCTGGGAAAATGCGCCCTGCCGGGGTGCCACGTCGGGAACTTTGAGCCCGATTTCCGCACCCCGCAATCATCGTTTTCTACGCTGGTGTACGCTCCCGTTACCAAAAACAATGCCGCGCAGCAATTCCGATACAGGGTAGTACCTTTTGACACGGCTTACTCCGTATTGCACGAGCGCATCACCAACTGCTGCTTTGTGAATTACAACGACCGCATGCCGCAGGATAACATCGGCAATGCACTGCCCGATACCGACATTGACCTTATCGCCTCGTGGATTATGTACGGTGCGCGCGATATGTTTGGCAACATCCCCAAACTACCCAATGCCGAGCCGACCATAGAGGGGTACATCGCCTTTGATACCATATCGCTGCTGCCGCCTTTTGCCGTGCCTTCGGTGTTTTACAACGAGAATCGCCTGGATAACATATTTTACAACCCGTTTATCGTGCCGCAACAGAAAAGTGTATTCTATGTAGCGATTAGCGTAAAAGACGACAGCACCGCACAAAACCAAATGCAGTACAACAAACTGAAAATATCCACTCACCCCGATGATTTCTCTAACGCGTGGACGTACACCGGCACATTTGTAGCTGCGGGCAATTACCAGGGGTGGCTGCTCACAATACCCACTGCAAATTTACCTGCAAACGATACGCTGTTCATGCGATACTACGTTAACGACGGTCACCATGCACAGCATACGGAGTTTCCGCGCAATGAGCACCTGCTGCCATACAAATTATTCTGGTCATTTATCCGTAATTAGTAAATGAAAATGGGTTTCGATCGTCTTTTTTTGAGTTTGTTTTATACTTCCCTGCTGCTAGCGTTTGTGCTGAATTGCAGCTCGTGTAAAAAGAAGGAAGAAATAGGTCCGGCGCCCGTGATACGCTTTGTTTCACTACAGCCCAACCCTGCTGTGAAAAACACCGATGTGATAAAAATACTGATTGAATACACCGATGGTGACGGTGACCTGGGTGAAAATACGCCCGATAAAAAAAATCTGTTTGTGACCGATATGCGCAATGAAATTACGTATGCATACCGCATTTCGCAGCTTGCTCCCACAACGGGGATTATCATACGCGGTAACCTGCAGGTACACCTGCCACCCCAAGGTATGATGAACGATGCCAACAGCACCGAAACCGTTACCTATCGCATTTATCTGGTGGACCGGGCGGGCAACCGCAGCAATGAGTTAGTTACACCGGCGCTTACCCTCCGCCAATAACTTAAGCAACGCCCTTGCGGGAAGGAAGTTTGATAATAAACCGCGTTAACGGTTAGCTCCGTAAATGATTATCAAAGCGCCAGCAACGCTCACAACAGCGCCTGCAATATCCCAGGCATCCGGGGCTTTACCCTCTACATGCCACATCCACAGGAGTGACATGGCTATGTAGATACCGCCGTAGGCGGCGTAGCTTCTGCCCGCCCACGACACCTCAACCCGGGTTAAGGTGTAAGCAAACAGCAGCAGCGACACTACCCCCGGCAACAACCACCAGGCGCTCTGCTGCTGGCGGAAAAATTTCCAAAACGTATAACAGCCGAAAATTTCAAATACTGCCGACAGGGTAAACCATACAATGTTCATCATTAGCGCAATACTTTTCGTTACGAAAATATATAACTTTTGTATAATATGATTATTTCAACCCAAAATTGTCATTCGGTACAAATTTCTAATGACCGCCATTAGAGATTATCTGATACAAGATGTTGAAAACTAA
>JANWXI010000148.1 GCA_025057415.1 Chitinophagales bacterium | reverse complement strand
ACAAACATATTTTAATATGTATGAACTGAGTGTATTTGCCGGCACCGTTGTGTATGGCTCACGGGCGATTTTCTCCACATTGTAAGCGTAATTCGCCAAAAGTTAATCTTACCTTTTTTTGATTTGCCGCCAAACGAATACCGCATGCACATCACGGCACGAGATATTATTACGTCTATTCCGCGGCGTTTCAGGAGCGAAAAGGCAGCGGGTGTTACCGCCACCGTGCACCTCGATATCAGCGGAGAGGAGACGCTGTATTACACGGTAATTATCCGGGAGGGCAAGTGTGAATTGCGGGAGGGCGCGCACGGCCAGCCCGACTGTGTGGTGAAGACGAAAGCAAAAACCTACATTGACCTGGAAACCGGAAAAGCCAATCCGCAGATGGCGTTGATGCTCGGCAAGGTGAAGGTGAGCAATCTGGCGGTGATGATGCAGTTTGTGAAATGTTTCAGGAAGTTTGACCCCTCGGTGTATGAACAAAAGCGCGCCGCACCGCGACAAGCAAGGCCTGCCGCTCCCATGACGAAAACCGGACCTCTGGCAGGTTTGAAGGTGATTGACTTTACGCGTTTGTTGCCGGGTCCCCTCGCTACGATGTTTCTTGCCGATATGGGCGCTGACGTAATAAAAATCGAGGACCCCGACAGCCCCGATTACGTGCGCGATTTTGAGCCGCGGGTAAACGGTGTGAGTATGTTTTACCTGGCGCTGAACCGTAATAAGCGCAGTTTGGCGGTAAATTATCTGCAGCCAGAGGGCAAGGAAATTATTTACGACTTGGTGAAAAATGCCGATGTGGTGGTGGAGCAGTTCAGGCCCGGGGTGATGCAGGAAATCGGTTTCGGATATGATGCGTTGAGAGCCATTAATCCGCGATTGATTTACGTATCGGTGAGTGGATATGGGCAACACGGCAGCCGCGCGCGCGAGGCGGGTCATGACCTGAATTATATTGCGCTGGGGGGCGCCCTCGGCATTACGGGCACTGCAGCCGGTGAGCTGACCATACCAGGTTTTCAATTAGCAGACATAGGGGGCGGTTCGTACATGGCCATGGTGGCGGTGCTTGCCGCTCTGTATCAGCGCGAGAAAACCGGGAGAGGTGAATGGGTGGATGTAAGCATGACCGATGCCGTGTTGCCTTTTTGCACGTTGCCATTTGCCTACATGCAGGGCACGGGCAATGCACCGGCGCCGGCACAATTTGAACTGAGCGGCGCGCTTGCCAATTACAACGTGTATCGCTGTGCCGATGGTCGTTACGTAGCGTTGGGAAGTTTGGAGCCGAAATTCTGGAACGCCTTCTGCCGCAAACTAAACCGACACGACTGGGCTGAGCGTTTGCTGGGAAGCAACGAAGATGTGAAGCAATTGAAAGAGGAGGTAAAAGCGCTTTTCCTTACCAAAACACGTGACGAGTGGCTGGCGTTTTTTCGCGGTGAAGACATCTGCCTCACCACTGTAAACTCACTCAGCGAGCTGACCGCAGATGCGGGGTTGCGCGGGCGCAACATGTTTTTGGCGTTTGAACACCCGGACGGGGGTAAATACCACACCATCAACCAGCCGCTTAAATTTCTTTCTTCTCAATTTCAAAACTCTTACCCGGCGCCGGAGCTGGGCGCCCACAGCGCGGATGTGCTGCAGGAAATCGGCTACGACCCATCGAAAATTGAGCGCCTGCAACAAAGCGGGATTGTGAAAAGTATTTAAATTATGCGTTATATGTTTTACTCCGTCTATTTTTCACGCTCATAAACCTAACGTGCTCATCATGCGAAAGTACGCATCTGTATTTTGTTTCGTGCTGACCGTGTTGCCGGCTTTAGCCGGTGATTTGGAGAAGGCGTTCAAATACCTGAACACCGGTGATTACCCCAACGCGTTGAAACACCTGCGCGAAGTGCTGCAGGAGGAGCCCCTCAACGCCGCTGCCAATTACGGCATGGCTAAATACTTTTCGTTTAAAGACAACAAGGCATATAACCTCGACTCGGCACACGCCTACATAGTGGTAGCGATGAAACGCCTGCCCATCAATCCCGAAGATAAGGAAGGGAAACGGTTTGTAGCGCTGGGTGTGCGCGATTATACCATACAGGCCTTGTACAAAACCATCAACTTTGAAGCATTTTCCAAAGCCGAGCGCGAAAACACGCTGGAGGCATATCAGCATTTTCTGGATGTATATAGTGATACGGCTTTGCTGCGGCAAGCCGTAAACCTGCGCAACCAAAAGGCATACATGCGGGCGCTTTCGCTGCGCACCGTACAGGCGCTGGAAGAATTTATAAAAAAATACCCCGAGGCAGCCGAGGTGAAAGAAGCCAAAGAGCGTTATGAAAAAATGCTATACGAAGAAACCACTGCCGATAAGAGTTATCTGTCATACAAAAATTACTTGGATAAATACCCCAAAGGAAAATACGTAGAAGAAGCGAGGAAAAATTACGAACAGGCATTGCTAGAGCATTACCTGCGCCAGAATACGCTCAGCGGTTATGAGGAGTTTGTAAAAATGTATCCCAGGCACCCTGCCAACCATTTCATTCAGGATACGATTTACAAAATCGTAACGGCAAAGGGTGATGTAGAGGCGTACAGGAAATTTGTGCGCCATTACGCTGATAACCGCAACATCACGGACGCATGGAAACAACTCTACATATTATTTACCGCGAGGGCTAATCCGGAAGATTACGAGCGCTTTCGAAGGGAGTTTCCTGACTATCCCTTCGCGCAGGAGGTGGAGCGCGATGCTCTGCAAGCCAACAGGATACTGTATCCTATCCGCGTTAACGACAAGGTGGGCTTTGCGCTCAAAAATGCTGTGGACACCCTCACACCGGTCATACAACCGGTTTACGAGGAGGCGGGTCCCTTCAGTTGTGGTTTGGCAGTGGTGCGCGAAAAGCCCTGTACCGATACGCGGTGTGAGTACTACTACATCACCAAAGAGGGACGCAAGGCCTTTGACGAGGTTTTTAACTACGCAGCCGACTTTTACGAGGGGCTGGCGATTGTAGGTGTTGGCGATTGCGAGGCAGACGAGTGCAAATACGGCATCATTGACAAACGCGGCAAATACGTGTTGCCGCCCGTTTATGATTTTATAGATGACCCTACCGAGGGCCTCTACGTAGCCGAAAAAGACAAGCGCTTCGGATACATCAACCTCAAAGGCGAAGAGGAAATATCATTCAAATACGAAAATGCGCTGCCGTTTAAACAAGGGGTGGCTGCGGTGCAACTTAGCGGCAACTGGTTTTTTATTGACCGCTCCGGCAGGCAGTTATTCATCAATCGCTTTGCGGATGTGTCATCGTTCAGCGACAGCTTGTGTGCCGTTACACAGGATGGCGCCAACTGGGGTTACATTGACATGAGCGGAAACTTCGTCATTCAACCACAGTACGAAAGTGCCGAAGATTTCGTAAACGGATTTGCCATTGTTTCCAAAAAAGAAAAAGACCCTAAAAACAAAAACTTCTTCATTTCGCAACGCTACAAAATTGACAAGAGCGGAAAGATTATTGAAAAAGTAACTGCCCCCAAGCCAACTCCGGTTAACAAGAAGAAAAGGGGCAGGTAACGCACGTGCGGTATCCCCTTCTTACATTACATAAGCCACGATATTTTACTCTTTCTTCGGGTCCACCCTGATATTTCCCGGCTCTACGGATTCCAGTTTCAGCTTAGAGCTAATCACGCGAAAAGTGGTGCGGCGGTTTTTCTGAAACTCTTCCTCTGTGCAATTCACTCCGTTCACGCAACCGTTTACCGGTTTTGTTTCACCGTATCCTTTTGCCAACAGGCGGTCAGCTGGTATTCCTTTTGCCACCAGGTAATCCACTACGCTCTGTGCGCGCGCCTGCGAGAGTTTCATGTTGTATGAGTCGCTGCCGCGGCTGTCAGTATGCGAACCAATTTCAATTATCAGGTCGGGATTTTCTTTGAAAAATATGAAGATAGAGTCCAATACCACCTGCGACTCGGGGCGCAGGGTGGCTTTGTCGTAATCGTAATAGATATTGGGTATCACTATCTCTTTTTGCGGGAATATTTTCTCAAGCTCCACTTCGGCATACAAATAAATGTACGTTGAGTCGGGGTGGCGTTTCCCTTTGGTGGAGAGGTACTCGTTTTTGTTGAAATAGTTGCTTTTGCTCACGCTGAGTTTGTAATCGGTTTCGGCCTCGAGCCGGAAAATGAACTTCCCTGCAGTATCGGTCTGCACGGTAGCTAACAGTTGGTCGTCCGCAGTTTTCAAATCTACACGCGCTTTAGGCAGTGGCTGCAAACCGAGTACACGACTCTCGCTGTTTTCCGGATTTTCGTACTTCTTCTCCACAACTTTGCCGCGCAGCACAAAAATGTTTACCCATTTTTCTTCAAAGCGATACACGTCATCGCTGCCCTTGCCACCGCTTCGGTTTGAGGTAAAGTATCCCGCGCTTAGTATCGTATCCTGCTGATGTGCGGGTCGGTACTTCTCTATGCGGTAGGCAAAGTCATCTGCTCCGCTGTTGATGGGCCAGCGCAGGTTTTGCGGGTCTTTAAATCCGGTTTTACTTCGCGTAGCTTTAAAGATATCCAGGCCGCCCATGCCCGGCAAACCGTTGCTGCTGAAATACAGGTTGCCTTTCTCATCCAACCACGGAAATCGCTCGCTGCCGGGCGTATTGATGGCGCTACCGAGATTTTTCGGTGCGCTCCACCCCGAATCGGTTTTGGTAAAGAGGTATATGTCCGTTTCTCCAAAATTATCGGGCACATCTGCCGCAACAAGCAGCGTTTTTCCATCGGCTGATAGGTATGGGTCATACACATTCACCGTATCGGCAAACAAATCCAGCTTGGCGGGTTCGTTCCAGTGCTCATTATTGAAAGCCGTGTAATAAACATGGCAGTATTGGTTGCTTTTGTCATCGCGCCGGCAACGCACAAAAAACATCTCTTTAAAATCGCTGCTAAATGTTGGCGAGCCCTCAAACTCCGGTGTGTTCACCGGCGCCGGAAATGGCACCGCCGCGCTGAACTGCCCCGTCTTAACATCTGTGATAAACAAATCATTCGTGTATTCACCGGCCAGTTGCTCGCGTTGCCCGCCTGTGCTCTCCGGTCTTGCGGAAGTGAACACATATTGATTATTTTTAAAGGGTTCCAGTCCATAGTCGCTGTAAGCAGAGTTGATACTGAGGTTCGTAATTTGCAATCGCGTAAATGCCTTTTTCCACTCCAAGGCATCGCGGCATTGATTCATCTGCTGGCGCGCTTCCAGGGTTTTGCCGCTCAGGCGCATCGCCTGGTCAAATGCCCTCATGGCATCTTCATATTTCTCCTGCTGCTTTAGCATCATGGCGTAGCCCCACAGCGATGCTTCCCCGCCGTTCAGGTCAACCGATTGCTTGTACCATTTCTCCGCCTCGGCATACCGGTTCAGGCGGGCACACATCTCCGCTATCTGAAACGCCTTCTGCTGCTGCTTTGTCAAATCCTTCTCTGCCTGAAACTCCCGGCTCAGCATCTCAATCGCCTGGTCGTAGCGAAGTAACGCCCGCGCCGTGTTGCCGTCCTTAATCTGAAAAGTGCCCGTTTTACATGCTGCCACCAAAAGCAAAAGCGCCCACCCGAATTTCTTCATGCCGCCAAAATAGCAAGAATAACCGATTAAATTTTTCACCCTGCATTTACCGCAATTTTCATCACTCATATCGCCATCAAATTTGAAAGAGTTTTTTGGGGGTGCCCCTGCTGCCAAGCGCTGCAAGGCAGCAGGGTCGGGCTTGTTACGGGGTACGCTTCGCTCCCGTGCTCCACTGCGTTACGCACCGCTCACTCCGTTCGCGCCCTCCACATC
>JANWXI010000147.1 GCA_025057415.1 Chitinophagales bacterium | reverse complement strand
GTCAAAGAACATTCAATTATAGATAGTGCCTCAAAGGTAAAATAAAAAAAGAAAAAAAGGTAGCCCATTTATGTTTAGGCTGAGTGAAATGTGCATGTGATAATGAGGCAGGTGAGGTTAATAAAATTCGCGGCGCGGTTACTCATAACATAAACGCTTCTTACTAAAAAACGGAATTCCTCCCCCAACTCCTGCAAAGGGCATCAATATAACACATCGCAATATTCAGAGCATACAAACTCACTCTGTGCTCTTATCTCAAATCATGCACCACTACTTTCAATTCCTGTAAATAAGCTGCTGTATCCCTGAATGTTACAAGTGATATTCAAAATATTCTGTACTTTGCTTTTTGCAATATCAATTCCCAGTCAGGGGCCTGTCCCAGCGCATAGCAATTTTCCATTTGATGATCATCAATAAAGAACATGTAAAACTTATCCGAAGGGCTGTGCGATTTCCATTTGGAACGTATTTTTTCGAGTAAAGCCATGCACGCCGCGTGCCGCAGATTGCCTGCAAACACGGAGAGTTGAATCCGAACGAAACCCATCCGGGTAAGTTCCTTCGCCAGCTTTTCGCGCTTACGGTGGTCTTCTATGTCATAACATATCAGTTGTGCCATAGGAAAGTGCGTTTTTGTTATGAGTATGGTAAAAATCTTTCATTTTGGAGGCAAATGCCTGTGCATAGGAGTATATGTGGTTGGTGCGCGACATTCGTTTGCCTCTGTAATCTATCTTTTGGTGCATCCTTTCTGTGTAAAAGGGAATGAGAATGTTTTTACCGGCATCTGTCAGCCATACACCATGCTCTGTATGCTCGAAACTCTCTGGGGTAAACGTATGATGCTTAAAGAGCAGAAAGACCGTTTCATCTGCCCAGGGGCGGAACGGTTCAATCATATCAAATGTCAGGGCTTGCGTACGGTGTTCATTGGCGTGAAAGATACCCAGATAAGGGTCAAGGCCGGCGCGCCACAGCGCAGCTTCTACCTTGGTATAAAGCAGGGCATATGCATAATTCAGCGCGGCGTTGAATGGGTCCTTTGCTGGCCTCTTGCTTCGCCCCTCAAAACGATACGGCTCGGGTAAGTTGCAACTAAGCATTGCAAAATAAAATCGGGCAAAACGCGCTTCAACAGACCGAAGTTTGCTTTTGGGAATGCCAGATTTAGCAGCATTTTGCATGGCGGCCTCGCATTGCTCGTATTTTATTTGTACCAATTGGTCGGGGTGTTTGCTTAATTTATTGAGAAAACATTTTTGATTGTTGAGCTTTTCTGTGAGTAGTTCAACGATCCAATGGTGTGCATCGGAAGATACGGAAAATAAGGCCTGGCCTTGTCTGATATGAGCTATTGAGAAATTGTTTCCATGCCAGAAATATCCTTTCGGGGTACCGCGTTTATTATACAGAACTACTTCAATATCATTTTCCAATGCCAGCAAAACGGCATCTGTAGTTACCATACAGGCCTCGTGAAGATGTATCCGCTCTACTATCCCTACCGGTATGGTTTGTTTGTCGTTTTGCGTTTCTATCTTAAACATCCCCTCGCTTTTCGTTAATTTCGCCCCAAAGCTTTTGATGAATATTTCCATGATAATTACTTTAGATGCAAAATAGCACTGTTTGTGTACCTGTCGGTACTCTGACGTTTGAATTTTCTCTGCCCAATAATTGGATGAACAAGCTGCGCGGCGCAATTAACCAGAAGATTGATGCTGCCAATCATCCGCTGTTTAACAATCACCGTGGCGATGAATATGTACACGAAAACTCACTGTTGCAGTACAAAATTATTGACGGCCGCGCGGCTATGGTTGCCATCGGGGAGGGTGCGGTGAGCGAGCTGAAATGGTTTGCCGGGGTGTATGACGGGCAACTGCGCATCAACAACAGCGCCATACCCGATGCCGCCATACACCGGCTGCTGGTGCGCCCGCTGCATGCCCATATAGCCCCTGAGCTTGTTTATTGCTACACCACGCCCAACTGGGTACCTTTTGACAATATAGATAAACGCCGGGAGTTTGAAGCCCTGCACAACGACCTGCAACGCCTGCAGTTTTTAGAAAAGCTGCTGGTGAATCATCTGGTTACGCTGTATAAGTCCATAGGTGCGCAGGCGGTGCTGGCTGCCCGTAAAATACAGGTGCGCATCATGAGCGGGTATGAACGGCCGGCAGGCGTGTTTTTTATACACGGCCATCCGCAGCAAACGTTTGCTATCAGGTTTTACACCAACGCGCGGCTGTGCAGCGACATTGGCATAGGCAATGCGGTAACGTATGCGGCCGGCACGCTGCGCGAGGAGCAGGGGTAGCGGCAATTTACCCGAACAAGCTTTGCAACTGTGCCGCTAAATTGTTTGCAGTTAATACACTCATGCCGCAGCGGCTTATTACTTCTACAGCCACTTGGTCGTTTTGCTCCGGGATGAGCAGAAAACTCTGTTCTGCGGGGAGTTGCATCACAGCGCGGTGTTCGGCAAAGCGCGTATAATACCCGGCGGGCATGTTGCTTTTGCACTCAAACCAATATACCTTGCCGTTTAGCATCAGCAGCAGGTCTAACTCGCTTTTTTTGCCATCGGGCTTGATGATTTGCACCTGCGAGAGGATGTCGAAATTTTGCAGGCGGTGTATGTGCTGCCGCATCCAGCGGGCGACCTCAGAGCGCAGCAACACCTCGAGCCAGGTGCCCAGGATAAAAAGGCGCGCCTGGTGTATTTCGCTGATATCTACCGCAATTTCACCCTGTCTTAACTGTACAAATCCGTCAATGAGCTTGTGCTGCTGCAACATGGTGCACCATTTTTGGATGTATTGAAGAGAACTGCCGCGCGGGTTAAACACCAGATTGCGGTTGGCGCTTATGCTGGATTTGAGCTGGCGGTAAAAATATCTGAGGTGGGTGTAGTGTTGGGTTAAAAACCGGGCACACTGCCTCAAGTATTCATCTACGTGCAGGTGGTTGATGCTGCTGTGGGCGATAATGTAGCGCTGCTGCAGGTAGCCGATGAGGAAATTTTTGTGGTGTTTTTTGCGCACTTCGGCACGCAGCGCGGCATCAGCAGTTGCTGCGTGCGGTTGGACAGCTTTGGTAAATTTTTTCACCAAAAGCGAAAACTCCTTAACACGCCCCTCGGCATCGGCTTGTTTTTGTTGCTGAAGGGATTTGGCAAGCGCCTCCAAAGCATCGGAGAGCATTAAGAGCGATTGCGCAAGGTCTTCTTTCTGCATGGAGTGTTCAGGTAATTTTTATGACCTTACAATTCAAATTGTTGTCATTTCGGTAATCGGCATTTATTTTAACTTTTACTTTGTCGTGCAGTGCAACTCCCTGATGCCTTTTTTTGCTTTTAAGTACACGACAATAGTTATCGTTAACATTAAATTCAATCAACAGGTCATTTTCGTTTTCATTAATTACCACTCCATCAAATTCTTTATTTTTTTTCAGTTCTGAAGCGATGTGTGGAGGTATTTGGGTTTTAAATGTTTGCTCCGCCTCAGCAGCCCCACTTTGATTGGCTGGTTTTGTGGCTTGTGGTTCGTTGTTTTCGACAAACTGCCCGTAGCCCACATTGGTTTTGGCGCCTATGCCGAGGGTGAGGAGTATTTTTTGGAACAACCTTTCTTTTACATTGCTTTTCCATGTGCTATCGTTCAGCAAAAACCTGAACTCAAAACCAATACCCGGCAATACTTTCAGAAATTGAATGGGCACAGGATTCTTAAACGGGTTTGGGTGCGGGGTAATAAAATCGTTGGCCAAAAAAGGTTTATCGCCAGTTATTTGTATGTTAATTACGGCATCAAAAAAAATGTCTTTACCGGGTGTTTGCTCATCGCCAAAAATTTCCTGAACTATTTGTTTTAATACTTTTACTTCCAATGCAGCAGCAATGTCATTTTCATTAATTTCTGTAAGCAACCACTTCATAAACTCCACCGATTTTTCTCCCGTATAGTTTTTCCCATTACCGGTAACGTCCACTTCAAACGCGCTGCGCAATACCCCTTTTACCGAGCTGCCGGGGATGACGGGCAGCCCGCTGGTATGGTCAAAATAAAAACCGATTTTAAAATCGCCTTTAGCTTTGGTATCGTGCGGGTAACCGCTGCCCACCAATAAACCCGGGTAGGTGGTAAACAGGGTAAAGCGATGAGTGGCTGCAGGATTTACAATCTGCTGGTACTGGCAAATGCTTTTTTTATAGAGTTCTTTATAAAAAGGGTCAAAAGGTGAAGTTTTTGCATCTTTTTGCACATCAATAAACAATTCACCATTGCTCAACTTTATTTTTTCTTTTACTGTTGCCTCTTTGTAAATCAGTTTGTAGAAGAGTAAACCGGCATTAGGCGCAGTGTATTGACTCCATGTACTCATAGCTTAATCTTTTTAGGATTTGGGAAAGATACGTATGGCTAATTTCAGAGCTATAGCCGCATCGCTTATTTTTTCGGTCAACCGGTTGATTTTGTCTTGTTGATTATCTGCTTTAAAAAGTTCTATTGTTTTATTCAGCAGATTGATATTCTCATAGTCATGCTTTCTTAAAATCTCTTCAAGGGCAGCAATGATTTTTTGCCGCTCGTTACTATCGCCTTTTTGCGAATAAAAAATAACGGTGGGCAGCAAGCCGGCACTGATGATAGATGCCCCGAAAGAAGAAATATAGCCATTGAACTCGCTGCTGATTATTTTATCTTTAACCAAATGCTTCTCTGCAGCTTCTATAGCTGCGGGGATGAGTTTTTGTATGTGTTTACTTCTCATGACGCAAAATTGATTTTATAAAACTTGCAAAGCCCGTAGCCAATAGAGGCGTTGCCGCCTATCTGAATGATGTCACCAGTTAAAACTTCTTCAAATTCCTTTTGGTAAATGTCGGTTGTGAAAATAAAAGTGATAAACACCGTTTGGTGTGGCACTATTTCTTCGTACCAAAGGTTATTGCTCTTTCCGTTTTCAATGTTGTTGCGGGCAATGACGGGCAGGTTTCTGGAGATGTTCGCAAAACCATGGTTGCTGAAGGTGGCGTATTTTGTAGCAAATACATTTAGTCCTGAAGTAACTTTCAATGGATTGGTATGAGCAGCTTTGGCGCTTAATTCAACATCCTCGGCATACACCGGGTAGCCCGGTTGATTAACTTGGTAAAACAGTTTGTTGCCGCTATCTATTGTGTCGAAAATTTCTTTACCGGTGAGCAAAAGCGATTTTGAGTTGATGGCATTTGCCACCTCGCTGTTTAAGCCCAAGACGTATTGTTCGAAATTGCAACGCACAGGCAGGGCAACCAAATCAGCGCCTAGGAATTTGTAGGCGCCTGTTTCGCTTTCATTTTCGCCCTTGGCTTCTTTGCCGAAAATGGTATCTACTTTACTATCGTCTTTACCCCACTTTGACTCAAAGTGCTCGCGCAGAGCGCCCTTTAAGCTGGAGGCATGAATGGTGGGATGACCGGTTACCGGGTCGCGCTGCACCAATTTGTCCACTATGCCGTAATTGGCATCACCGCTGCCCACGTGCATGTTGGTGATGACCTGTATAAAATACGCCTGAAATGTATTTGCCATATTATTTATGATTTTCTATGAGTGATAATATGATTAAAACCGATAGTGCGGCAAGGTTGATTATTGAATTGCTTGACTGCTTCTTCAAGTTTTCCATTGTCAGTAAAATACAGCACCGAGCCCCGCTGCAGCAGATTGAAGCGATGGCTTCGTTTGAGCTGTTTCACGTCTTTATCAGACAATCCGCTGTAATTTGAGGTGCGCTGCACCTTACTTTGCAGGTTCCGGAAACTCACGTGGCTGTTAACGGCAAAGGCAGCTTTATCCAACACCGAGGCATCAACAAAACAATCGCTGGCACAGAAGATAAAAGGGGTATTTCTTTTAAATTCTCTGAAAGAATCCATGATGGTTTTATCCTGCTGTTTTACTTCCACTCTAAAGTAACTTTTTTCGCCAC
>JANWXI010000146.1 GCA_025057415.1 Chitinophagales bacterium | reverse complement strand
CTCAGGATTAAAATTAACTTTGTAAATGTATTTCAGGATTACTAATAAAACTGTAAACTTTTTTCAGGACGAGTCACTCATTCCAACAAGCTCACAACCGATAATTTTTTTCTTACACCTCGAAACTTTCTTATCGCAGATACCCTTTCCAAACAATCAGGATATATCAAAAATGTAAATTTCAAAAGGGTAACTTAACAACTACATCTGTTTATTTTTTCACGAGGAACTCTCACGTCATCCCTTGCCGTACAAAACCCTGCAACAACTTATTGAGGCAAAAGTGGCTTAAGCGAAAGAACTCGAGGCACACAGAATATTTAAAGGCGGTACAGCATCTAAAGTCAAGGTGTTCCGCCCAAACGGCAAAATCCGGGTTAACCCGCTGCGCGATGTAAAGAGAGTATTTACGGTTATTACATCGTATATGCCGATAACTTGGATGACGCCATATAAATAACCCGTCAAATGCCTGCTTAACTGTCGGGTGATTAAGCGGAATTGAGAGTATTGGGCGCTTAGCGTTCACACTTTATAGCTTGCTTTCCTTAAATTATATTGATAAGTTACGCCTTTCCACCGTCTGTGGGCAACTTACAAAGATACAACAGCCACCTATGGTATTTTTGTGTGGTAAATATGCTCCGATGGCTACCCTTGACGAGTTAGAAAAAATCGCCAAGCAGGTGCGCAGAGATATTGTGCGCATGGTTCATGGCGCCAACAGCGGTCACCCCGGCGGCTCGCTCGGGTGTACCGAATACATGGTGGCGTTGTATTTTGAAATCATGCATCACCGCCCCTCCTTTGATATGGATGGTATTGGGGAAGACATATTTTTTCTCAGCAACGGGCACATCAGCCCTGTGTGGTACAGCGTGTTGGCGCGGGCAGGTTACTTTCCGGTAAGCGAGTTAGCCACCTTCCGCAAAATCAACTCGCGGCTGCAGGGCCACCCCACCACGCATGAGCACCTGCCGGGAGTGCGGATGTCGTCCGGATCGTTGGGACAGGGCATGAGTGTAGCCATAGGCGCCGCGCTCGCCAAAAAACTCAACCGCGACCCGTCACTTGTTTTCTCACTGCACGGTGACGGAGAGTTTCAGGAAGGTCAGATATGGGAAGCGCTGATGTTTGCCCCGCATTACCGCGTGGACAATCTGATATGCACCATTGATTACAACAATGCACAAATTGACGGCAAATGCGATGAAGTGCTTTCGCATCGCGACCTGAAGGCAAAAATAGAAGCGTTTGGCTGGGATGTAATGGTGCTAAAGGAAGGAAACAACATGCGCGCAGTAGTGGACGCACTTCGCGAAGCCAAATCGCGTACGGGCCGGGGTGTGCCGGTTTTCATCATCATGCACACGCAGATGGGGTATGGCGTTGATTTCATGATGGGCAGTCATAAGTGGCACGGCATAGCGCCCAATGATGAACAATTGGCCAGAGCGCTGGAACAACTCGAGGTTACTCTTGGCGACTACTAATATCCCGTTTACGGATTTACTTACCGTAACATGAACTCATAAAGCGAAAGGACGAAACCTTTTATTCGCAAGGGATGTTTTAAAACAGATGACTGACCTCGCTATCAGTACACATGCACTAACGAAAACATACGGTCGGCTTGTTGCCGTAAACAACCTTAATTTACAAGTTGCCGCAGGAGAGGTTTTTGGATTTTTAGGTCCAAACGGTGCAGGAAAGAGTACTACACTTCGGATGTTGCTGACGCTAATCTCTCCCACACAAGGAGAAATCGTTGTGTTTGGCAAAAACCTATGGAAATACCGGAACGAAATACTGAGGCAGGTAGGCAGCATTATTGAAAAACCAGATTTCTATCTGTACCTGTCTGCATACGACAACTTAAAAATACAGGCACAAATGTGCGGCATACACCCCACACGGAAACAGCTCGAAGCAATGTTTGAGCTTGTGGGGCTTAGCGGACGAGAACATGATAAAGTGAAAACCTACTCACATGGTATGAAACAACGCCTGGGTTTAGCACAAGCGCTCATACACAATCCCAAACTCATCATACTTGATGAACCTACCACCGGCTTAGATCCGCAGGGCATCATTGACCTGCGCTCACTGATACTGCGCATGAAAAACGAGAAGGGAATAACCGTACTCCTCTCTTCGCACATACTAAGCGAAATAGAGTTAATAGCCGATAGTATGGCTATACTTTCATCGGGCAAAGTGATGGTACAGGGGCGCGTGCGCGACTTACTTAACCCTGAAGACATGGTTGTTGCGGTTGAACCATGCGACACTTACACCTGCCTCGCTGCATTACAAAACAGTATGTGGAGTACGCGCATAACATCGGTTACAGAAACAGCTGTTATGATGCGCATGAGCAAAGGGCAGCTACCGGAGCTTAACCGATATTTAGCCGAAAACCGCGTGGCAATGTATGGCATCAGTTTTAAACGTGCATTGGAAGATTATTTCCTGAAACTCACAGCCAGTGGAAATGCTTAACCTGATAGGCATAGAGCTATACAAAATTTTGAAAAAGCCGCGCACCTACATTGGCTTCGCTGCTATAGCCATCATCGTGCTGGTGGTGGAATTATCTTTTTATGCCGATGGAAAACAATATCTGGATTTTGTACTGCAATCGCTGCGGCAACATTTTGTTATACAGGGCGAGATATTGAATGGGTCTTTGATGTGCTTTGTAATACTGCAAATGCTCATAGTACAAATGCCATTGTTGGTAGCGCTGGTTGCAGGTGACCTTATTTCGGGCGAGGCAAGCACCGGTACTGTCAGGATGTTGCTGAGTAAACCCTATACAAGATCGCAGATTTTTTTTGCCAAGTATGTAGCAGGCAGTGTTTACACTTTTGCCCTCATACTGTGGCTGGGGGCATTGGCGCTCGGAATAGGCATAGCCCTGTTTGGTACCGGAGACCTTTTGGTTTTAAAAAGCGATGAGTTAGTTGTTATAAAGGCAGAGGATGTGTGGTGGCGCTTTTCAGCTGCTCTGCTGATGGCATTTGTCAGCTTGTCGGTAGTAACTTCTTTTTCGCTGATGCTCTCGTGCTTCTCTGACAATTCCATTACTCCGATTGTAGCTACTATGAGTGTCATTATCATCTTTACGATAATCGGAGCGTTGGAAATCCCTATGTTAGAAAAATTTAAATCTCTGCTTTTTACCACACACATGGTTATATGGCGTAATTTTTTTGATAACCCATTACCAATGCGCCAAATCGTAAGTTCGGTTGTAATACTTTTGGGACACATCGTATTATTCCTGATTATTGCTCACAGGCACTTTGTACGTAAAGACATATTGAACTGACCACCGCCATGAGAAAATTACTTGCCGTTATCTGCTCTCTCTTTGCGGCGCTTTTCACTATAAAGGCGCAGACACCCCAAACATACATCAGCTTAGTGATGAACCGTTTTGACAAAGTGAAGGATTATGCAGCTGATATTAAAATAAACTTTAATTTACCAGGTGTTAACCTCACACCCGTTGCAGGCAGTGTTTTTTACAAAGCGCCTGATAAGTTTCGCGTTAAGACCAAAGGAGTAGTTTTTCTGCCAAAACAAAGTCCCCACTTTGCGCTATCGCTTTTGCGCGACAGCACTGCCTACACCGCTGTAAGCAGCGGCAGCGAAATAATAGCGGGTGTGCCTTGCATCATTGTCAATGTTATCCCCAATGCCGAAACCGACCTGATACTCGGCAAACTCTGGATTGACCCATCCCGCGGTCTGATATTGAAATCTCAACTCACCACCCGTTCGGGCGGAACGGTGCTAATTGATAATTACTTCGGCCCCTTGTGGACACACGCACTTCCGGACAGGATTGTCTTTACCGTGGACATGGCGCGATTTAAAGTACCTAAAGCGCTTGCCGTTGATATTAATACGCGAACATCCAAGCCACAAAGTACCCCCGGCACCGGTACTATTGAACTTCAATTTTCAAATTACCGTATGAACCAGCATTTGAGCGATAAAGTGTTTACCGAGGAGTAAACAGCTCTGAACATCACACCGCTCTGCTTGTTGTTATTACAGCCATACAGCGTCCGATGAAAAACGCTGCCAGTACCCCCATCAATATCATCTGGTATAAACGCGATTTGCGAACTACCGATCACGAACCGCTCTGCCACGCACAAGACGAGGGATTGCCTTTACTGGCTGTTTACTTTATGGAGCCATCGGTAATGAACCATCCCGACAGTGACCCGCGCCACTGGCGATTTGCATGGCAGTCATTTCAAGCGCTCAACAGCAAAATATCTGCTGCCGGCGGAAGAGTTTATTTATTTCACCGCGAGGCAGAGCCCGTACTGGAGATACTTCGGGAGCACTTTACAATAAAAACCGTTTTTTCTTCGCAGGAAACAGGCAATTCTTTAACATTCCGGCGCGATTTACGCATGGCAAAATGGTTTCAACAGCGAGGAATTATATGGAGAGAATTTCAAAACAACGGAGTAATCCGCGGTTTAAATAACCGGAAAAATTGGGATGAGCGCTGGCATGCATATATGAATGACAAAACCAGAAATGCAGACCTGCACCGGATAAGATGGGTGCACCTGGATGATGCGCTATATCATTCCCTGCAAGGTGAACCTTTGCCTGAAGTTATCACCCGACAGGATGCAAGTTTTCAGCCCGGAGGTGAGGACTGGGCGTGGAAGTATCTGGAAGATTTTATCCGTTACCGACATATTCACTACACCCGTCACATCAGCAAACCGGAGAAAAGCCGCAGGAGTTGCAGCCGACTCTCACCCTATCTTGCTTACGGAAATATCAGTTTACGTTCTGTGTATCAATACACACTGCAAAACATGGAGGGCGCGCGCAACAAAAGCGCCCTGTCAAATTTTATATCGCGGCTTCATTGGCATTGTCACTTTATTCAAAAGTTTGAGAGCGAGTGTCGCTATGAACATGAAAACATTAACCGCGCCTACGATGCCTTGTCAAAAGAATTTAATGAGGCATACTATCATGCGTGGCTGCACGGTAAAACAGGTATTCCGATTGTGGATGCCTGTATGCGCTGTCTTCGGGCTACGGGTTACGTTAACTTTCGTATGCGCGCCATGGTAGTTTCGTTTGCCGTTTACAATCTATGGCTCGACTGGCGCCACATTGCTCAACCGTTGGCGCGTTTGTTTCTCGATTATGAACCGGGAATACATTATCCGCAACTGCAAATGCAAAGTGGTACCACGGGTGTGAATACTTTGCGCATTTATAATCCTGTAAAAAATTCAGAACAACACGACCCGGATGGAGAATTTATCAAAAAATGGGTACCGGAGTTAGCGTTTGTTCCCGGAAAACTCATTCACGAGCCCCATCGTATGTCGTTTCTAGAACAAAGAATGTACAATTGTATAGTTGGCAAGGACTATCCTGCTCCAATCGTATCTGTTGAAGAAACCCGTAAGCGAGCAGCCGATATTATGTGGGCATTCAAAAAAAAGGCAGAAGTAAAAGAAGAAGGCAAGCGAATTCTGGCAAGGCATGTACGACCGCGCGATGGTTCTGTAACAGGCGCTTAAGATTAAAGCTATTTGAAAAAAAATGAGTGTACACTTCTGTGTTCGTATTAAAATTTACAGGTAGAGTTTTTGTATGTACTTTTATTGAATAGTGATGTGTGGCTTGGGTAAGTCATAGATAACCATTCGCTGCTTTAGCCGGTCAGAAAAACTTATGATATTTTTTGTGAAGTAAACAGTATGCGCCTGCACTGATTTGCTGATGTGTTTGTACAAGCACTTACTATTGATAGCACGTGCAGTTTCTGATAAAAGCGCATTAGAGTGATTGTAATTTTTTAAGAGTGGTGTTATTGTGCGAGCCGGCAAAGGCGGCTCGCACAAGTGTGTATAGCTGAGGGATTTTGGTCGTTTTTACTTCACGCCCGCGCAGCAGGCGCGGGCGTGGGTTTAAGGCATATTACAAGTGTGACTCGTCCTGAAAAAAGTTTACAGTTTTATTAGTAATCCTGAAATACATTTACAAAGTTAATTTTAATCCTGA
>JANWXI010000145.1 GCA_025057415.1 Chitinophagales bacterium | reverse complement strand
GTATCGGATTGCGTCTGCGATAGTGTTCGTAGTTTTTGTCAAATGAGCTCATCATAGCCATAACCCCATCGCTGGTGAGCATAATCACCATCACCATAGAGCCGATAAGAACCATGCCCCGTCGTTTGGATAGGTCTGCCACCAACGGATGCAGCAGCGATTGTACGAAATGAAACGTATGTTCATCAGGCAACACCTGGTTGAGGAAGTCAAAGACGGTCTTATCCAGATTTTTAAAATACGGTATGTAGGGTATGAGGGCAAACACAAATATCAGCGCCGGAAAAAGCGCCAGGAAGAAGCTATACGCGATACTCCGGCTGCGGATACTGAGAGAATTTGCCCTTATTTCCTGAATAAAGAAACGAATGACGTCATATACCGGAATTCCTTCAAAACCCGGCAAGGTGAACGTTTTTACCCACACCATCAGGTCTATAAGCGCGGGTTTTTGCTCTGCGGCCCTGGCCCACCATTGCTGCAGTTTTTCTTTGTTCATTCCCGTTCAAAGGTAATATTCTTCTAACACAGCGAACCCCGCCCTCAATGAGCGGGGTTCAACTGAAGAATTTAGCAGACACGCTGTTAATCGGTGATAATAAAGTGACGGGTTGCGCTGGAGCCGTTGAAAGTGAGCGAGTAGAAGTAAGCTCCGGCAATCATCCCCTCACGGTGGATTACATCAATATTGTTACCGGCTTTTACGCTAAGCGTATAACTGCGAACGGTTTTACCCGCCAGGTCAAATATGTTTATAGTTGCAGTACCCGATGCAGTGGATTGAAACGTAACATAAGCGTTATCGGTCATCGGATTGGGAGATATACTGATGTCTGTAACGGGAACCGTAATATCCCTTACGCTCACAGGGCATCCGGTGTTGGCGGTCAGATTTCCCTGAAATCCTGAGGAAGTATCTACAGCAGGGCAATTGCTTTGCGGATCGTTTTTCACACGTACAAAAAGTTTTATACCTGCCTGATCGGTTAAGTTAGGCGGCACGCTGATGGGCTGCGGATTGTTATTGATCCAAGCGCGTAGGGTTATGGCGAGCTTATATTGACCGGATGGGTCATTGGTAGTACCGGCAAATACGATACATCCGTTCTCATTTTTCTTGTATCGCTTTTCAGTTCGGTTCGCTGCCCAACACAAACCACAGGGCAGATTAGTTATAGAAACAAACTCAATACTATCTACACTAATATTCTGACCCAAGAAGGAAAATGTCTCATACATTTTAAATGAAATTGTATGATAGTAGTATTGCCCCTTGATGGCACAAGGGATGTTGTTGATATCGCCAAAACCGTAAGGCAGGTTTGCATCGGGCGGTGAGCATACCGATGAATTGTTTGTACCGCAGGGCTGTGCAACTAACCAACCCAAAAACAAAAAACAAAGGAAAGTAGAGGTAAATTTTTGCATCATGGCTCAATAAATTTAGTACAAAGTATTATGCCGCAATTAAACAAAAAAGTCCGCTCACTTGGGAGCGGACCTATAAATAATTTATTAACAATGGGGTTTATTCTGTAATGATAATCCTGCGGGTGACACTGTTTTTACCGGTAGATATAGTTAACATGTAAACGCCTTTAGGTAGATTGTTGCGCTCTAATTCAAACGTATTCTCACCGGCATTAACATCTATGAACTGGCTGCTTACCACACTGCCCAGCAAATTGGTTAAACGTACATTTGCCGTAGTGTTTTTATCGCTGTAAAAACTTACAACAGCCGAAGTGGACATAGGATTGGGCTGTATTTGCACTGTAGAAATACTGTTGGAAGGTTCATCAATAGAAACCGGGCAGTTGGGCTCGTTGCCTGTGTAGGGTTTGAAGGCGCCGGCAGTAGTATCAATGCATGGTGTATTACCGCCAGGGTTGATTAGGCGAACAAAGTATTTAAGACCCACCGCATCAGCATCGAGGCCAGGGATATTGGTACCTATATTGGCAGTTACAATAATTTTGAGTTTGTACTGTCCAATACTACCATTGGCAGTTCCTGAAACCTTAATGCAACCGTCTTCCTGATTGCCCCAGGTGTTGTTTGCTTTGTTGGTAGCCCAACACAACCCGCCGGGTAAGTTGCCAATAGAGTCCAATTTGATGGATTGTACGGTGACCGTATTACCGCCAAAATTGAATGTATTAAAATTTTTGAACTGAATTATTACACTGTTGTTGGTACCGTTAATCACCGGGGCTAACTCATGTGAGTTAGGAGATAGGCCGGGTTGAGTGAGAGTGCCGGATGGGGTACAAACACCCGGACCGGAATTACCGCAATACTGAGCATTGATTCCTGCACATACTGCGACAGAGATAATAAGCGTAAAGAAGGTTTTTTTCATAGCTTGTGTGTTTAACTTTACACAAATTTATTGTCTTTTACCTTATTTCAAAAATAGTTGTTAACATTTTTTCATCATCGGTATATTGCGTTGTACAATATTCCGTTGAGTGATAATGGCGTAATATTTCAGGCCTACAATAATAAAATAGGTTTAATGTAAATACCCAATTAAAACAACTCGCATAAATTTTTAACCCCAATGGTACGACTGGCGGTAAAACCCTCAGCGTATGTAACCCCGGCGGGTATGCCAAAATGCAAAGCGCGCCCTTTGATAAACTCCATAAATTCCGGCGTAGAGATGAACGTTACGGGGCCTGTGTTACCCGGGTGATAAAACTGTGAGCGATATGCCGCCAGTACTTTGAGTTTTTGCTCCATAAACGGAGTGATGTCCACCACAAAATCCGGCTCCAGGTGAATAGCTTGAATATAGTGATATACCGCTCCGGGTCGGTGAGCTTCCTGTAATTTGCCTTTGTAGCGGGTGATGATTTTGGGCAAACCTGCTAAAAAGCAAGCATCGCGCACCAAATCTGCGGCCTGCCCGTGGTCAGGGTGGCGGTCGTGATAAGCATTGCCGATTACGATAGCGGGCTTATACCTGCGAATGGCCTGTATGAGTTTCAAACGTTGCTCCTCGTCATTTTGTATATAACCATCGCGCATTTTGAGGTTTTCCCGTACGGCAACTCCGAGCAACGCTGCGGCTTCTTTAGCTTCACGCCGGCGCGTTTTCGCATCTCCGCGCGTGCCCAGCTCTCCCTCCGTCAGGTCAATGATACCCACCTTGTACCCGGCAGCAATATGGCGCAACAAAGTACCCCCGCATCCTATTTCCACATCATCGGGATGGGCGCCTATGGCGAGTATGTCAAGCATGTTTGCAAGTATCTGTTGCAGATTTGATTACGAATTGAGTATTTCGTACAAATTATCCTTTGCGGGCATTGCGTACCAGCACCTCGTCAATCATGCCGTACTCTTTTGCTTCATGAGCACGCATCCAGAAATCGCGGTCACTGTCTGCCGCAATGCGTTCGAGGGGTTGCCCGGTATGCTCGCTCAGGATGGTGTACAACTCATCTCGGATTTTGCGAATTTCTTTTACCGAAATTTCAATTTCGCTGGCTTTTCCACCGATGCCACCCAGCGGCTGATGTATCATTATGCGCGCATGTTTCAAAGCGGTGCGCTTGCCTTTTTCACCGGCACAGAGTATCACTGCAGCCATAGAGGCAGCCATGCCGGTACAGATGGTGGCTACATCCATACTAACATACTGCATCGTGTCGTATATCCCCAAGCCGCTGTACACCTCCCCGCCCGGGCTGTTGATATAAATCTGCACATCACTGCGGCTGTCGCTGCTTTCTAAAAAAAGCAACTGCGCCTGTACAATGGCGGCTATGTAATCATCCACGGGTGTACCCAGAAATATGATGCGGTCCATCATCAGGCGAGAAAACACATCCACCTCGCGAAAAGGCATCTGCCTTTCTTCTATAACAGTTCGCGTCAGGTTGTGCACTTCAGGGCTGTTGTAAACACGGCGGATGTAATTTTCTAAGTGCATGCTACTCATGCCGTGGTGCTTCACAGCATATCGCTGAAACTCTTTACCCGGATTTTCCATTTTCAAGTAGTTAAATTGCGCGGCAAAATGTTCTCAATTTTTCACATTCGCAAACCGAAGTATTCTACTGGTTACTCAAAGGGGTTGTACTCAATTCCTTTTCGCTCCATTCTGCGGGCGCGTATGAGTTCTTGCCGTATGTACCAGGCGCGCTTGTAAAACGGAAAGTAGTTCAGCTCCTCTTCCGTAAAATCGGGCGGTATGGCATCGTGAGGTATTTTTCTCTCGGCTTTAGGTTTCAGCATTTGCTTAGCGAGTATATCAAACTTGGTTTGCAGGGCAGCCAAACTCCACTCGCCAAATACTGTATGACCGCCTTCGTACATCTGCTCCTGATACTCTTCGTATGTGGTGATGTAACCCGAAAAGCCGTTGGCATAAGGCGATAGTATCACGCGCTTAACTCCTCGCGGGCGAAGGGTTTCTCCGAGCGATTCGCGCAGCCGCTTGCCCGCGATCGTGGTAATCTCAAAAGGGAATGCCGCCAGCGCCACATCGCCAATAATGAAAAGCTGAATGGGCAGTATTTTGGGTGTCCAGGGTTTATTCAGATTGCCTACTTTCCGATAAAAGTACTTAAATGTTGCCACGGCGGGGTCGGCCCAGGCAGGCACCGGTATGCGGTCTATGCGACTGGTGCCGAGTATCCTGCGCGCATTGCTCTCTACCAGAATCTCCTTTTTACCGTGTGCGCGGTATTTGCGTTCAATTGTTTTACGGTACTCCGGGCTGCCAAACCTCGCTTTGAGCATTTCCCAATATTTGACGAATTTAATTACAACGCTCAGTACGGCAGCCACCGCCGGGTGCATGCCCGGCCCGTCAATTTCTGTGCCTTTAAAAAAGGCAAGCCCCATGGCCGCAGGGCCGGTTTGCGCATCGGTGCGTCCGTTCGCAAACTTCGGGTCGGCTGTCACGTCTGCAAAATTTACATACATCACCTCATAGTCAATTTCGCCCGCTATTGGCTCGTGACCTTGCCCTTCGGCTATTTCGCGCGCTTTTTCATATTGCAAATTTCCGTTATATTTAGCGCTTTCTACATCGTTGGGGTATTTTCCCTCCCACTTGCCGCGCTGAAACGGATGTTTCGGGTTGTAGCGAAAGCGGGGCGTTACATCGCCCGCTGCGCCCTGCGCAAATATGCTCAGATACGCTGCATTGCCGCGGGCAGCTTGATACGCCTCATAAAAAGCTGCTGCATATCCTTTGTTATCTGCGTTTATCTTGTGGTTGGTGTTGGGCAAACTTGTGGTATGCACGGCAAACCAGTTGATAGAAGCCATTTCGCTGCCATCCTCATGGTCAATGCGCAGCAGTGTCATGGTGCGGTCAACTGCCAGGTGGCGCTCTTCAAACGTAAACTTGCGGGTTACTTCAGGGTTGCGCAAATAGGCGCGCAAACTGCGTTGAAATGCCACTTCCTTATCCGGGGCAAATTCTCCCGTGGCAATACTGAGCTTGGCGGGCTTCAGGTTTCTCTCTGCCTTTACGATGCTCTCTACAATACCCGCCACAATTTTTTGATACACCTCCATCACAAAACCCGGCACACTCAGGTTGTACAAACCGTAATATGAGTAGCCACCCGGCGCGCTGTGTGTGTGCTGCGCAGTGAGCATGAGGTTGTCGTCATCATAGCGGTACTCCGGGTAGTGACGCTCCAGATGTTTCAGCACACCCTTTTTTATGGCTATCGTAATAAAACACAACTCGCAGTTTACGTAGCACACCTTTCGCCCGGTAGTGCGGTCCACCAAAACCACAGCTCTTGCCCACAGGGGAGTTTCTACCCCTTCAACCGTATTATAGTGAATACCATAACCGAGCATTCCTACTCCTTTCACAAACGCTGTGATGTCGGCTTTGCCAGTGCCTGCCAGATACATACTTTCCTGTTTCATACGGAACCTAATATGTGACGAACCAAACCCAACAAAATTTTTGTAATGTACACACAAATTACTTGTAAGCACACCCACCATGCAAATACACTGCGTAAAAACCGAATAAATTATCTGTAGGCCAAAACCGCCAACATACGTTCAAGCGCCACAGCATTTTCTATTTTCAGAAATACCCGCCAAATAAATTAGGACACATCATAAAAGTAAACGCTATTCAGAAAACAAAACGACTATTTCAATCACTCTTATTATGGGGTGCCCCCGCTGCCAAGCGATGCAAGGCAGCGGGGTCGGGCTTGCCACGGGGTACGCTGCCGCTCCCGCC